>USQE01000034.1 GCA_900556675.1 uncultured Collinsella sp. | reverse complement strand
GTGTCCAGCATCAAAGACTGGCAGGAAACCGCAGCCTTGCTGTTCTTGGCATCCTTGTTAATGACCACCGCGCTGCGGAAGGTGCTGATGCCGCCGTCCTTGGAGATGGACTTGGTGTTGATATACGATGTGGTATCCGGCGCAGCGTGTACTACCTTTGCACCGGTATCCAGGTTCTGTCCCTTTCCGGCAAAGGTGATGCCGGTAAAGCTCGAGCGGGCGCGACGGCCGTTGAGCACGCTCATGGGATAGAGGTAGCCCACGTGGCTGCCGAAGGAGCCGCTGATCCACTCGATGTCGCCGTCCTCGTCCACGCGCGCACGCTTGGTGTTGAGGTTGTACATGTTCTTGGACCAGTTCTCGATGGTCGAGTAGCGCAGGTGTGCACGCTTGCCCACAAAGAGCTCCACAGCACCGGCGTGAAGGTTGGCCACGTTGTACTTGGGCGCGGAGCAGCCCTCGATAAAGTGCAGGTCGGCGTCGTCCTCGACGATGATGAGCGTGTGCTCAAACTGACCGGCGCCCTTGGCGTTGAGGCGGAAGTAGCTCTGCAGCGGAAAATCGAGCTTGGTGCCCTTGGGCACGTAGACAAACGAGCCGCCCGACCACACGGCGCCGTGCAGGGCCGCAAACTTGTGGTCGGTGGGCGGGATGAGGGTCATAAACTTCTCGTGGATGAGCGGCTCCCACCGCGGGTCGTGCAGGGCCTCCTCGATGCCGGAGTAGACGATACCCATCTTGGACGCCGTGTCCTGCATGTTGTGGTAGACGAGTTCGGAGTCGTACTGCGCGCCGACGCCCGCCAGGTAGCTGCGCTCGGCCTCGGGGATACCCAGGCGCTCAAAGGTGTTCTTGATGTCGTCGGGCACCGACTCCCAGTCGTGCTTTTGGTCGGTGTTGGGCTTGACGTAGGTGACGATGTTGTCCATGTCCAGGCCCTCGATGGAGGGGCCCCACGTCGGATTGGGGAAGCGGTTAAAGATCTCGAGGGATTTGAGGCGCAGGTCGAGCATCCATTGCGGCTCGTCCTTCTTGGCGCTGATCTCGCGCACGATGTCGGGCGTGATGCCGGCGTCGAGGCGCTCGAATCCCTCCTCGCCATAGGTGAAGTCGTAGAGGCTGCGGTCGATGTCCGCGACCTCGGTGCGGTTCTTGGTCATTGCGTCGCCCCTTTACGCCTGCTGCTCGGCAGCGGCGGCTTCGGCCTTGGCGTGCTGCTCGGCGGCCTCGCGCTCGAAGGTCTCAAAACCGTTCTTGTCGATCCAGGGGATCAGCGAGGCGTCGTCCTCGCGCACGATTTGGCCCTTGACCATAACGTGGACGCGGTCGACATCCAGGTGCTCCAGGATGCGCGTGTTGTGCGTGATGATGAGCATGGAGCCGTCGCAGCTCTTGCGGTAGGCGTCCATGCCATGGCTGACGGTGGACAGGGCGTCGACGTCCAGGCCCGAGTCGGTTTCGTCCAGGATGGCGAGCTTAGGCTGCAGCAGCAGAAGCTGGAGCATCTCGACCTTCTTTTTCTCGCCGCCCGAGAAGCCCACGCCCAGCTCACGGTTCAGGTAGGCGGTTTCCATGTTGAGCTCTGCCGCGAGCTCCTTGACGCGCCGGCGGAACTCCTTGCCCTTCATCTCCAGGCCGGGGCGGCCGGCGATGCTGGCACGCAAAAAGCTCGACAGCGGCACGCCCGGGATCTCGACCGGGGCCTGGAAGCTCAGGAACAGGCCGGCGCGCGAACGCTTGTCGGTGGTGAGCTCGGTGATGTCCTGGCCGTCAAAGACGATGCGGCCGTCGTTGACGGTATAGACAGGGTCGCCCATGACCAGGTGGCCGTTGGGTCCCATCAGCACGTGGGTCTCGCCGGCGGCGACGTTGAGGTTGACGTTGTGGAGGATGGTCTTCTCGTCCACGGAGGCGGTCAGACCTTCGATGGAAAGCAGCGGATTTGCGCTCATGCTGTCCCTCTCTGTATATGGTGTACTCATAGGTGTACTAAACCCTAGGAATCTTCTCGGAATAAAGTTACTATGGGTTCGGCGTTAGTCAAGGGAAAACCCGACTAATCCACTCGACTTTTCTAGATGTGGGACAAATTTTTCGGAAGTGCTTGTCCCCAGCGTTATGGAAGGGTAGGTATGCTCATTTCTTCTAAGGGCCGCTATGCCCTCCGTCTGATGATCTATATCGCAGCGCTTGGTGATGCCGAGGGCAAGATTGCTCTGCGCGAGGTTGCCGACCGCGAGCGCATCTCGCAAAAGTATTTGGAGCAGCTGGTTCGTCCGCTTATGAAGGCGGGCCTGCTTAAGAGTGTGCGCGGCAAGGGCGGCGGCTACATGATGGCCAAGGACCCGGCCGAGGTGCGTGCCGGCGACATCCTGCGCGCCGTCGAGGGCAGTACGGCCCCTGTGGCGTGCGATGGCATCGACAACAGCTGCACCCGCAGTGATCTGTGCTCAACGGTCAAGTTCTGGCGCGGTCTGGACGACGTGATCGAAAAGTACGTCGACGGCGTGACGTTGGCCGACCTAGCCGCCGTCCCCGAGATCAACTTTGAGATTAAGCTGTAGGGCTGCAAATGGCATCTCTCGACAAGGTGTATAAGCAAATCGAAGATTTTGCTCGGGAATGTAACGCCGAGAAGGTCGTGCTGTTTGGGTCTCGCGCTCGAGGCGACAACTTGCCTAAGAGCGATATTGACATCGCCGTAACAGGTTGCCGGGATTTCGGTCGGTTGTCATATTTGATCGAGGAGCGTCTTGATACTCTATTGGATGTAGATGTCGTCAATCTCGATGAGTCCTTATCACAGCAATTGCTCGATGAAATTGCCAGGGATGGTGTGATTCTGTATGAAAAAATATGAGAACTTTGCCAGCGCCTTGGCGAATCTTGAGGATGCGCCCAATCAGGATCTCAACAATGATTTTGTTCAGAGTGGATTGATTAATAAGTTCAATCTTCAATTTGAACTGAGTTGGAAGCTCCTTAAACGTCTGCTCGAGTATGAGGGTGCCACGCTTGCCGCGTCGGGGTCTCCTCGTGCCATCTTGAAGGAGTCCTACCGATTCTACGACTTTATTGATGAGGCAGCCTGGCTAGATATGCTCAGAGACCGCAATACGAATGTCCATATCTATGACAACAAGCTCGCTCAAGATTTGATTCGGCGCATCTTGAACGTCTATATCCCTGCTTTCTGCCAGTTGAGGGACGGGTTGATGGAGCGTTACGGCGAGCTTCTGTTGGCGCCCGACGACCAGTTTGTTTAATTCCTTAAGATTTCGCGGAGGGTTGTTGCCGTTTACCGAGGGGTTGTTGTGTAACAACGGGCGAGCTGCAATACTTATTTTTATCTTTGCAAACTGAACTTTAACTACACCAATGCAGGGAGGATTTTATGCAGCCCAAGCATTCCGCGATTGTCGCGGGCCTGACGCTGGCGCTTTCGTTTGGCGCCGTTACCGCACCCGCGCCCGCCGCCGCCGAGGAGCCCACGCCGGGTGTTGCCTCGGATGCCACCGATATCGATAAGGGCCTTTACACCCAGCAGTCCTTCTCGGGCGTGCTGAGGTCGGTTCAGGGTGTTTCGTTTGTCAACGTGACCGCCGAGATGAAGTACTTCACCAAATATGAGAGCCACGGCAACTATAACCAGGGCTTTTCGTATGGCGACGGCTACAACGCGCTTGGTTATTACCAGTTCGACCGTCGTTGGTCGCTCGTTCCGTTTATGAAGCAGGTCTACAACTACGATTCTGTTAAGTACGGCATGCTTAAGGCTGCGATCGATCGCGGCAGCGAGATTTCCAACGTGAACAACCCCATGTATGCGAACGGCCAGCTCACCGAGCTGGGCCGTATTGCGCAGGAGGCCTTCCAGGGTGCTTATAACGCCGACCCTGCTGAGTTTTCGGCTCTACAGGATGCGTATGCGTATAACTCGTACTATGCGGTGACCGAGGCGTGGCTCAAGAGCGCTCTCGGCATTGATATCTCCGGCCGCGCCGACTGCGTCAAGGGCATGGTGTGGAGTATCACCAATATGTGCGGCACCGGTGGCTGCCAGGACTTTTTCCGCTGGGCAAACTTTTCCAACAGCATGACGGACCGCGAGTTTGTGACGGCGCTTTCCAACAGCGTGGTCAATAACGTGGCGACCAAGTATGCAAGCCAGCCTCAGTACCACGAGGGCTGGAAGAACCGCTACCGCAATGAGCTCAAGGATTGTCTGGTCTATATCGCCGAGGACGAGGCTGCCGCGGCAACGCCTGTGGAGCCCGTGCAGCCCGAGCCCACGCCGGCGCCTGGTCCGAGCATGGCGCCTGCTGCTCCCGCCGCACCGACGCCTGGTACCGATGACGGTGCGGGCGACGATAATGATACGGATGCGCCCTCGACCGATACTGACGGCGATGGCTCTGCTGGTGGCACTACCAACGACGGCTCTTCCTCGAGCGGCTCCGATTCGAACGGCTCTGCTGCGGGCGATTCGTCTTCAAGCTCTGCCGGCAATACGGGCAGTGCCGCCTCTGGTTCGACCGGCGCTGGTTCCTCTGACTCTTCCACTGGCTCGAGCGATTCTTCCGCCGATACTGGTTCTAGCAATGACTCTAACTCTGACGCCGCTTCTGATTCCGGTGCTTCCAAGGACGACTCGAATAAGGCGTCGGACGCGCCGGTTATTTCGACGGACAAGAAGCCCTCTTTCGTTGTGCAGCTTGGCTACACGTTTGGTTCCTCGCTGATGGCTGGCGCAAGCAGCTTGTCTCCTGACAAGAACAATTCTGATCAGACTTCCACGGAAAAGGCCGAGGCCGCAAAGGGCGACTCCAAGGACGATGATTCCGAGAAGACCGAGTCCGATAAGAGTACTAGCTCTGAGGAAAAGGGCGAGAAGTCCGCTCAGAAGAAGGACGAGGAAAAGGGCAAGACCGACAACCAGAACCAGGAGCAAAATGGCTCTAAAACGGTGACCACCACGACCACGACCAAGTCTTCGGGCGGTAACATGCCCAAGACGGGCGACCTCATCGTTATGGCGAGCCTTGCCAGTGCAAGTTTGGCTACGCTTGGTGCCACGTCCATCGTGAGTGGCAAGCATAAGCTCGATCAGCAGAATAAGACTGCTGGTGAGGACGGTTCTGAGGAGTAGCCTCTCGGCTGTCTGATAACTAAAGAGTCGGGACGGGGCCCGGTGCGAATGCATCGGGCCCTGTTTTGTTGTGCAACGATTAGTTGTGCCCCCCCCTCACGCCCCATGTTGCTACCGTTGCCCGATGTGTTTATGTGCCTACATCAATAAGCTCGTGGCGGTCATTACAATTGACATCATGCTGTGATTTAAGGGGAACGTTGCGATGTCTGAACAGGCAAATAATGGTTGTGCTGCCGGCTTTGGCGTGCGTCTAATCGGCTGTACCGACGATGTGGTTTTGCCTATTGGCATGCACGACTATGTGGAGGCTCTTGGTCGCTGCACACTGGTCGACAAGACTATGTTTATTGCCGATGTGCTGGATTGCAACGCGTCCGTTGTGGTGTGCTGTCGACCTGAGGGTTTTGGCAAGAGCATGAACTTGTCGATGCTCAGGGCTTTTCTGGAGCATCCCGTGGACGGTCACGCTGGTCAGAGTTTGTTTGCCGATGCTCAGATTTGGGATGCGGACGGCGGGCGCTATCGGAATGAGTACGCGTGCTATCCAGTGATATCGCTGGACTTTTCTGGCGCTGCGAGGCGTGGTGCCTCTGTTGTCGGCATCGTGCGTGATGCTCTTTCGGGCGAATGCGCTCGCTTGATGCCACTCTTGGAGGCTCCGGATTTAGCACGAGACAAGGTACGTCACATCGAACGCGTTGCGCGTGGCGTGGCGAGCGCGGACGAGGTTGACTCGGTGCTCGGTGTACTCATTGAGCTGCTGGAGATGGCCTGCGATGAGCAGGTTGTATTGCTCGTTGATGGGTACGACGCGGCGTGGTCGCCCAGTGCGAGCGCGAGGGACGCTTCCGGCGCCGGTCCGGCGGAGCTGCTCGATCGCGTGCTGTTCGACGCCATTGCCACCGCGGGCCATTCGCTACGGTTGACGTGTCTGATGGGGGAGCGTCCCGGTCCTGCCGAGGAGGCGCTTTCTTCGCGCAGCTGCTCGTATCGTCTTTCGACGCCCCTTTCGACGTGGTGCGACCGTTGGTTCGGCTTTTCGGATGCCGAGGTCGAGGCTCTGTTGAGTCATGCCGGACGCGAGGAATACCTGGATGAGGCGCGTGAATGGCTCGAGGGATATCGGTTTGGCAGGACCTATTGCTCGAGTCCGGCGCGTGTGATCGGTTTTCTGGACCGAGGCTGCACGGCGCCTGTGCGTGCCGACCTGTATGGGTATGCCGATTGCCTAAGTAGGGTAGTTTGTGACTGGAATCTTGACTGCCTTTCGGCTCTGTTCAATTTGCTCGAGGCCCATGGATGCGTTGAGGTCCCGCTTTGTTTGGGCGCTGCGGGGCCAGAGGCCTCGTCTGATGATGGCCTGTGGACGGCGCTGTATCTGTCCGGTTTCCTGACGACGGATCTGATTGAGGAGCCGGAGCATGGTGGTCGTCTCCGTGCTCTGCGGTTGCCCAATAACGAGCTTCGCCAGGCCTTTCGTCTGGTGATTATTGAGTGGTTTGAGCGTGCTGCCGAGGACGTTCGAGACGTCGATACGTTTCGCGACGGGTTGTGCCGTGGGGACGAGGATGCGGTGAAGCGGGCGTTAGAACGCATCCTGGGAGATGCGGGAATCGGTGCGAACAACCCAGATGCGCAGCTGCCATATCACCTGCTCTTGCAGGGACTCTGCTTTGGATTGCCGGGCTATGCCAATCCTGCCTCGAGGCGAAAGCGTGGCGCGGATCGCTGGGACATCCAGGTATTTCCTACGGGCGCTGTGTTTGACGCGGCAGACACGATCGGCATGCTCGACGAGCGTCCGCTGATAACGGTCAACATGATGTTTGACCCCGGTGTGGACGCGCTCGGCCTAGAGCTGCTGGCCGTTCAGGCGCTGCTCGACATAGAGCGCGACGGTATCGACAAGATTCGCGTACCGCGACCCGGTGTGGGCCGCATGCGCTGGGGATTCGGGTTTGACGGGTGTCATGTGGCAGCGGTGTGCCAGCGGCTGTAGGGGCAGGCGATAACCGGGCTGCATCTGTTTCCCATTCTGTTTGCTTCTCGCTACTATAGAACGGATCGCTAACGGTCTGGTCGTGCTGGCGACTGGGATAAATACTGGTATATCCAACGTTCTATGGGGGTGTCGATTGTCTACGAGCGATATGAGCGTTAGCGTTGTGGTTCCATGCTACAACGCCGAGAAGTTTCTCGATCAGTGTCTCAGCTCTATTGAAGCCGATCCGATGAAGGGGCTCGAGATCATCGTGCTCAACGATGGCTCGACGGATGGCTCGCTTGCCATTATGGAGGCCCATGCGACAGGGGACGCTCGCGTTCGGGTGATTGATAAAGCAAACCAAGGCTATGGCGCAACCGTTAACAGGGGTTTTAACGAGGCGCGGGGCGAATACGTTGCCGTTGTCGAGCCCGATGATTACCTTAAACCCGGCATGTTTTCCGCTTTGTATCAGCTGGCTTGCAAGCAGGATTATCCCGACGTGGTTAAATCCTCATACTGGCGTGTCTATATGGCGGACACTCCAAGGGAACATCTTTACCACTGCCATTACTACCATCGGGTTAAGCCGGGGCGCCAGCCTTTTGTTCTTGCCGATGCCCCCATCTTGATTCAAAAGCATCCTTCTATTTGGAGCGCACTCTATAAGAAGAGTTTCCTTGTTGGGCATGGCATCTGCTTTAAAGAAGTCCCAGGTGCTGGCTGGGTTGACAATCCCTTTCTTATCGAGACGCTTGCCCAGGCAAAGACCATCGCTTACACCGATGAGGCTTGGTATTGTTATCGTGAGGATTTGCCCACGGCATCGTCTGCCAGCGTTAACAGCGCCCTTGCCTTAACGCGTTGGAATGACATGGCCGACGTGCTCGAACGACTTGGCGTTACGGATAGGGGAATATGGCGCGCCCTTTACACGGTGGGATTTCGTCATGCTGGTCTTGCCCTTGCGAACGGTGGCCTCGAGCAGCGAGATGTCTGCGTGCTTCTTAAGAAGACATTCCGCCGTATGGATCCGGCAATAGTGCGTGCTATGGATACTGTGAGCCCGCATCTAAAGCAGGCGTTTTCGCAGCTGACTGGTGAATCCGTAGGCGGGTCTGGCGTTCTAGCTTACCGTATATCGCAAATCAGGGAATTTGGATATACCCTAAAGACCGCCGGCTTGGGTTTTGCGCTTTCTCGCGTTGGGCTATCCTTAAAACGACGCTCTGCTGAGCGTTCGTAGATTTTACATGCAAAGGAGCTGCATGCCTTCTAAGGGACACATTGCTATCTATACGCAAGATGCTAAGCTGGGACACGAGGTCAAAGGCGCAACGCGTTACGTCTACCTTGCCACGCTACTGTGTGAGCAGGGCTACGACGTTGATTTTATTACCAGTGGCTTTCAACATTGGGATAAGCAGCAGCGAGATATTATGCACCTCGATCTGAGCATGCATCCCTTTACTGTGCATTTTATTGAAGAGCCTGTCTACCCTAAGAACATGTGTCCCCAGCGTATTTGGGCCCACCATGTGGTTTCAAAACGTGTTGTTAAGTTTTTTGATGAACACCATGCGTACGATTTGGTCTACTGCCAGATTCCGCCTAACGATGTTGCGCGTGAGATCGGCAAATGTGCCCATAAGTACGGCATTCCATTTGTTGTCGATGTTAATGACCTGTGGCCCGAGGCTTTCCGCGTTGCTCTGGATGTTCCGGTCCTTTCGGACATCTTCTTTGCTCCGTTTTACAAGCAGGCTAAGGCGACGTATCAGCTGGCCGATGCCATTGTGGGTACGTCGCAGGAGTACCGCGACCGTGGTGTGCGCGATGCACGTTCGGGTATTCCCAATGAAGTCGTGTACGTCGGCAATCAGCTTGCCGAGTTTGATGCCGGTGTGGCCAAGAACGCCGTTTTGATTGATAAACCGGCGGGAGAGATCTGGGTCTCTTATGCCGGCACCTTGAGCGCTTGCTACGACCTGGAGACTCTTGTTAAAGCAATCGGGATGGTTCAGAAGACCCATCCCGAGGTCAAGCTTCAGATTCTGGGTGATGGAGCCGAACGTGACAACCTTAAGGCCGTCGTTCAATCGACGGGCGCTGGTGTGACCTTTCATGGGTACCTGCCCTATGACAAGATGGCTGCATGGCTCAGCAGGTCTGATATCAC
>USQE01000033.1 GCA_900556675.1 uncultured Collinsella sp. | reverse complement strand
TGACCAGAAGGTCAATGCCGCCTCGCTTCAAGGCACCTTGCTCGCTTTGGCGGGCTTTCGCTGTCGTGGCCAAAACATCGGCGTGGTCATTGGGGACGTTCTTAAATGACTGCGGCAGATAGGGACGTTCCTTTTTTGCCGGCAGTTTGGGACACTCCTTACGGGACACCCCCTCCACAGCGCCTATGCCAGCTTGTCGATTTGCCCAATCTCCCAGAGCGGAATGTTGACGAGCGTGCCCTCGTCTCTATATGCCGCTAACGATGTTCTCACGCAGCGCTCGAGCTTGAACTTCTCGCAGGCAATCCTCAGGCTCTTTGCTTTGAGGTTCTCTGTCGCCTTGACCTCGAGCGGAAGCACGGTCCCCGCATGGTCGATGGCAAAGTCAGTCTCTGCATTGCCGGAGGAGGATGACCAATACGCGGGAGTTTTGCCTTGGAGCAAAAGCTCCTGTGCGACGTATTGCTCGGTCAGCGAGCCTTTGAACTCCGTAAAAACAGCGGGCCCGTTCAGAACAATGGCTGGCGTGAGGCCGGAGAGTGCTCCGAGGATGCCGGTGTCGATGCAGAACAGCTTGAAGCCCGAGAGATCCTCGTAGCTTGTGAGCGGTGCTCTTAGGGCGGAAACACGTGGTACCTTATGAACGATTCCATAGTCCATGAGCCACTGGAGGCTTTCCTCAAAATCGCGTGCGCGCGCCCCGGGACGGAGCGCACCGTAGACGAACTTCTTGTTTTCCTTTGCGAGCTGGCCGGGAAGGGATTTCCAAACCAGCCTCATGCGCTCGACGATGCGGGCTGGCGCATGCTTGCCAAAATCGGATTCGTAAGCTTCGATGATTTGCTGCTGAAGCCTGCGGGCCTCGATGAAATCGTGGGAGGCGGCGAAAGCGGAGACAACTTCTGGCATGCCACCGACAACGAGGTATTCCTTGAGCAGGCGCTCGAGCTTTTCGGAAACGTTTGCCAGCAGGTCCATGTCTGCGGCAAGGATGGCATCTGCGAGCGGATCGCCATCGACGGCACGAACGAACTCGACAAACCCCATGGGGCGCATGGTAAGCTGGTCAATCTTGCCGACGGGGAACGACTCGTTTTCGCGTCGGAGCGCGAGCCCCATATAGGAGCCGGCTGCCACGATATGGTATTCCGGCGCCAACTCGTTGAAGTATTTGAGCGAGGTGATGCCACGCGGTGCCTCTTGGATTTCGTCGAAGATGATGAGTGTGTCTGTCGGCGTTATGGTCTGGCCGCGCAGGAGCTCTATCTGGGAGATGATGCGTTTGGGTTCAAGGCTTCCGTCGAACAGCGAGCGTGCGCCCGGTTCGAGCATAAAGTCAAAACGGATGACGTTTTGATACTGCTGGCCTGCGAATTCGTTGAGAAGCCAGGTTTTTCCCGTCTGGCGGGCCCCTTTAAGCAGGAGGGGCTTACGGTTTGCCCTAGATTTCCAAGCGATGAGTTCGTCCATTAGCTGTCGCTGCATACTGCCTCCTAACGATCATGGTTAGTATAAGACCGTTTTGGTCTTTCCATCGAAAAATGTGGGAGCAAACCACGTTTTTCCATCGAATAATGTGGGAGGCAACCACGTTTTTCCATCGAATAATGTGGGTGTTCAGGTCGGCACCTGGGAGCGTTCCTTCTCTGTCGGCTGTTTGGAACACTCCTTGTTTTGGTGCAAATTAGCTACCCTTGCATCAGAAAACGGCGCCCGTCGGCGATGTTGCCGGCGGGCGCCGTTGTCGTGTGGGCGGTTATGTCGTGCGGGCTGCCGTTGAGCGTCCGGGTCTGTGTTCTACAGCGAGTCGATAAAGCGCTGCTGGGCGGCGCGTCCCGCCTCGTCCCACTTAAAGACGCCGGCGTTGTCGAGCACGTGGCCAAACACCACGCCGACCTCCTCGTGCAGGATATCGATGGCGTTGTCGGCCGTAAGCTCGTCGGCGCGGCGAGCAAAGACGTCCTCGGCCCACGCGGCATGGCTGCGACAAAGATCATCGACCTCGAGCGCACCGGCAAGATCGTAGCTGGCATCGACCTTGGCTGCCAGCAGATGCTCACGGACAGCGCCAAGCTCGGGAACTAGGCGCGGCGGCAGAATGGCCAGACCCATGACCTCGATCAGGCCGATGTTCTCCTTCTTAATGTGGTGGTACTCGGCATGCGGGTGGAACACGCCCAGCGGATGCTCGTCGGTCGTGATGTTGCAGCGAAGCGCCAGGTAGGCCTCGTAGATTTCGCCGCCGGCATTTCCGCGAGAGTCGACGCGGCGGATGACGGGCGTCACGGTGTTGTGGGCCACACCGTCAGCCGTGTATGCGATGACGCCCACAGACTCATCGGTCCACTCGCGCCAGGCGAGGATAATCTTCTCGGCAGCGTCGAGCAGCTGAGCGCGGTCATGCGAGCGCAGGCGCAGCACCGAGAGCGGCCACTGCAGCACGGTACCGCTGACCTGGTCAAAACCGGGCACGCTAAACTGCGAGACCTCGGCGGCATGCATCATGGGGAACTCGTGCGCGCCGCCCTGGAAGTGGTCGTGCGACAGGATCGAGCCGCCCACGATGGGCAGGTCGGCGTTGGAGCCAATAAAGTAGTGCGGGAACAGGTCGACAAAGTCGAGCAGGCAGGTCAGACCCTTGCGGTCGACGTGCATCGGACGATGCTCGGAGCTCATGGCAATGCAGTGCTCGTTAAAGTACGCGTACGGGCTGTACTGGAAGCCCCAGCGCTCGCCGTCGAGCTTAATGGGGATAACGCGCAGATTCTGGCGGGCGGGATGGGCGCCGCCGTCGGCTGCAGCGGAGCGTCCGGGATAGCCCTCGTTTTCGATGCAGAGCTGGCAGGCGGGATACTTCTCGCCCGTGTTCTTGGCTGCACCTGCCGCGGCGATATCGCGCGGGTCCTTTTCGGGCTTTGACAGGTTGATAGTGATCTCCAGGTCACCCCAGTTGGTGGGGGTGTTCCATTTGATATTGCGCGCGATGGCGGCGCGGCGCACGTAGCCGGCGTCGCAGCACAGACCGTAGAACCAGTCGGTCGCGGCGCGGGGCTCGTTGACGCCCATGCGGCCGTTGAACTCCTCGTTTACAACCGAAGGCCTCGGCATCAGCGCGCCCATGATGCGCATGGCGATGCGGTCGCGGCCCGATGCTGTGTCCTCGGCAGTACCGTTGGCAACGGCGGCCTCGGCAAGCGCGGCAAGCGTGCCCTCCAGGTCAAAGTCGGGGAGTGTATCGGGGTGCACGAGCGAAATCTTCTCGGTCTTGAGCGCCCAGGTCATGTCGAGCGCGGGGCCCGTGGCGCCGATGCACTCGAGAATGGTGTTGTATGCCCAGATGCGATCGTCCTGTCCGATCATCGATCGATGGATGGCATATTCGATGAGGCCCTGCGCGGCCTCGCGCACGTCAGTCATTACAGCCATGCCGCGTAAGCCCCCTTGTCAGAAATTGCGTAGTGGCGGGCAGAGCCCTCGCCCAGCCAGCCGTTCATCTTGGTGATAAAGGTGTCGACCAGGTCGAGCGGCACGAAGGCCTGGATGGTGCCACCAAAGCCGCCACCGTGGATACGGACGGCGCCACGGCCGTCGAGCACGTGCTCGGCCAGCGCCAGGGCATACATGGAAGGCTGCTCGGAGCCCAGCTTGGCAACGACATTCTGCAGGTACATGGCAGAGCTGGCGCCGGACTCGCGCGTCAGGACCAGGAACTGATCGATGTCGCCGGCGTTCAGGGCCGCCCAGCGCTTATCGACCAGACCATTCTCGTACCAGTAGTGAACGGCGCGCAGGCAGGCACGGTCGCCCAGTTTGGCACGCAGCTCGGGGAGCTTGGCGTCAAAATCGGCAACATCGACCTCGCACAGGCGTGCCTTGCCAAACTCGGCGGCGACGTCTTGCATCTCGCGCGGAACGGCAGCGTAATCGTCGGTGGCGGCCACGTGGTCGGCACCAACCTTAACGAGCACGAGCGCATAGCCGTGATCCTCAAAGTTGAGTTCGAGCTTCTGGGTTTTAGGCTGAGCCTGGTCCTCAAAGTCCATGTAGGCAAGGCCGCCCAGGCACACAGCGGCCTGGTCCATCAGACCGCAGGGCTTGCCATAGTAGTTGTTCTCGGTGCGCTGGCTCATCTGGGCGAGCGCGACGGGCTCGATGGCGGGTGCGCCCCAGAGCGTCTCCATGGCGCGACCGTATGCCGCCTCGACAGCAGCAGAGCTGGAAAGGCCGCCGCCCGAGGGGACAGAGCAGGTGAAGGCGAAGTCGAAGCCCTGGGGCTCAACGCCAAGGGCTGCGATCTCGTGGGCCATGCCGCGGACGAGGCTTGCGGACGTGCCCTTCTCGGACTCCTGAACATCCAGCGTGTCGAGCGCGATCTCAAACGTGGGATAGCCCTCATCGGCAACGCGGACCTTGTTGGTGTCGGTCCCTACGGCAATGCCGTCGACAGCGACATCGAGCGAGCCGGCGATAACGTGGCCGCCCTCGTGATCGGTGTGGTTGCCACTGATTTCGGAACGGCCGGGCGCGTGCACGTAGAGCACCTGGCGGTCGCCGATGGGGCCAAACTCCTCCTCAAATAGCTTGGTGAGCGTGGCGAGTGTCTTTTCGTCGGGAGTGGTCATGGGAGTCCTTTCCTTGGCGCGCACGGGTGAGTTTTGCGTCGTTATGAGTACGTTAACAACTTGAAGCGGCATGAACCAGGTGTTCACGATATCGCACGTTACGGGCTATGTTAACGTACTCATAACACAACGCTTGTCACTTTTTGAGAATCTGGTAATCGGTAGAAATACAGCCGTGAACGGTACTGCCGTGTGGACTTATAAAGCAGAAGAGATGCAGATAGAAAAAGTAGAGTACGTTAACATGCGTCCGACGATAGCGGGCCTCGGCGCGGGGCGTATCTCTGCCCGGGCCGGCATTCACGCTATTCAGATCTCGCAAGGGTGAAGGTGATCCTGTGGCAAGGCGCCCGTCCAACGATACAGGTACGCGTCCGGTCTCCATGGCCGACGTCGCCCGCGCTGCCGGCGTTTCGCAGCAGACGGTTTCGCGCGTCGCCAACGGCTTGCCCAACGTTAACGAGCAGACGCGCCAGCGCGTGCAGGCTGCTATGCAAGAGCTCGGCTTTCGTCCGAGTTATGCCGGTCGCTCGCTGCGCGACGGCCGTTACCATTCGGTCGGCCTATGCATCAACGATGTCACCAAGTTTGGCAACCTCTCAATGATCGACGGCATCGCCAGCGCTGCTCGCGAGCATAATTGCGCCATCACGCTGGTCGAGATGTCCAAGACCGAGGAGTTTTCGCTTGCCGAGGCCACGCGTCGTATGGCCGCGCTGCCCGTGGACGGCATCATCATCGGCATGAGTCGCATGGCGCCCGATTTTGAGACGTTTGATCCACTGCCGGGCATTGGCACGGTCATCGTTACCATGTGCGCGCACCCGCGGGTGACCACGGTCGACTCCGATCATTACGGCTGCTCGCTCTTGCTTATGGATCACCTGTTTGAGCTGGGACACGAGCAGATTCGCTATATTGGCGGCCCGTCGTTCTCGGTCGACGAGCAATTTCGTCGCGCCGGTTGGCAGGATGCGCTCGAGCGTAAACACATCGAGCCGGCAGAGCCGCTCGAGGGCGACTGGTCTGCCAACAGCGGCTACGAGGCCGGCAGGTACCTGGCCGAGCACGATCACACCATGACGGCGATCTATGCGGCAAACGATCAGATGGCAAATGGCGCGATTGCCGCGCTGCGTGATAGCGGCCTGCGCGTGCCCGAGGACGTGAGCGTGGTGGGCGTCGACGATTCGCTCGATGATTTTGTGGCACACAACGAGCTCACGACCGTGCGATTCGATCTACATCAGCGCGGACGCGAGGTGTTTGAGCATGCGGTTCCCGAGGCGGGTACGGCGGGCAAAACCGTTGCCATTCGTATTCCCGGCCAGCTCATCGTTCGGCATACCACGGCAGCTCCCCGCGCATAGTTTCCGCAGCTCATCGGCTCAATATTCCGCCTCAATAACAATCGGTAAGGATGCTGACGGATAGCCGTGGCTATGAAGGCGAGTGTTATGATAGACGGGTTCTTTTGTCTATCTAGGAGGCTTTGCCTGATGGAGATCACCAAGGATATCCGCTACATCGGTGTCGACGATCACGACATTGACCTGTTCGAGGGCCAGTACGACGTGTCCGAGAACGGTATGGCATACAACAGCTACGTTATCTTGGGCGATAAAATCGCTGTCGCCGATTCAGTCGACGGCGGTTTTGTTGACGAGTGGCTCGGCAACCTCGAGGCCGCGCTTGACGGCCGTACGCCCGACTACCTGGTCGTCCATCACATGGAGCCCGATCACTCCGCCGGCATCGCCGCCTTTATGGAGCGCTACCCCCAGGCCCAGATTGTGGCTAGCATGGGCGCCTTCCGCATGATGGTCAACTACTTTGGCACCGACTACCCCGAGCGCAAGATGGTCGTCAAAGAGGGCGACGTGCTCGATCTGGGCGGTCACAGCCTAACGTTTATCGGCGCCCCCAACGTTCACTGGCCCGAGGTGATCTTCTCCTACGAGTCTACCGACAAGGTGCTCTTTAGTGCCGACGGCTTTGGCAAGTTTGGCGCCAACGACATCGAGGATCCGGAAGGGTGGGCTTGCGAGGCTCGCCGCTACTACTTTGGCATCGTCGGTAAGTTCGGCAAGTTCGTGCAGGCCGTGCTCAAGAAGGCCGCCGACCTGGACATCCAGATCATCTGCCCGCTCCACGGCCCCGTACTGACCGAGAATCTGGGCTATTACCTCGATACCTATAACACCTGGTCGAGCTATCAGCCCGAGGACGAGGGTATCACGATTGCCTATGCGAGCGTGTACGGGCATCTGAAGGCTGCCGTCGAGGAGCTCGCATCTGCGCTTGAGGCTCGCGGCCAGAAGGTCTCCGTCTTTGACCTGGCTCGCGACGACATGGCCGAGGCCGTTGAGGATGCGTTCCGCTACGACCGTCTGGTGCTCGCCTCCATTACCTATCAGGGCGAGATCTTCCCGTGCATGAGCACCTTTATCCACACGCTCGCCGAGCATGCCTACCAGAACCGCACCGTGGCGCTTGTCGAGTCCGGTTCCTGGGCGCCCGCAGCTGCCAAGGTTATGACCAAGGAGCTCGAGGGCATGAAGGACATCACCCTGACGCAGAACAAGGTGACTGTGCTGGGCTCGCTCAACGACGCCTCGCGCGCCCAGATCGAGGCCCTCGCCGACGAGCTGTCCAAGTAGCGACACATTCACTTCTGATGCTCAACCACCACAAAGGAGACCTTTGTGGTGGTTTTTGTTTAAGCGCCGGCGATGAGGAGATTTGGGCGGGCGTTGTCGACGATCTCGGCGATTGAGGTGGCGACGGCATGATCGGGGTCTCGGTCCATCACGATGGTGTCGACATCGGTCAGCTCGGCAAAGCGGTACATGCCGCGTCCGTTAACCTTGCTGGCGTCCATGAGGGCGACGCTTTGATGGGCCGCGGCGATCATAGCCGTTTTGGTCTCGGCCATCTGGGGAAAGTCGGTCGTAAAGCCGCAGCTGGAGACAAAGGCGCCGGGGCACATGACGGCCAGATCGGCATGGACCATTTGGAGCGCTTGCATAGTGAGCGGTCCGTACAAATAACGATGGCCTTTGCGCAACGCCCCGCCCAGCATGACGACATCGACTGAGGGCATGCTCTCGTCGATGTAATCGGCAATGGTAATGTCTGCTGTGATGACGGTGATACCGTCGCGTTGATCGAGGAGCCGGACGAACTCGAGCGCCGTGGTGCCCGAGTCGACGAGCAACGTGTCGCCGTCATTGACGAGCTCGATGGCGCTTTGCGCGATGGCCTGCTTGGCGGCGACGTTGACGTTGATGCGGCGATCCTGCGTGGAGACGGTCAGGCGTTTGTGGAGCGATACGGCACCGCCATGCGTGCGGCGCAGCTTGCCTGCTTCGGCGAGCGCGTCCAGGTCGGCGCGGGCGGTGACGGAGGACACGCCAAAGGTCTGGGCGATTTCTGCTACCTGCACCGAGGCGTTATGATCGAGCATTTCCATAATGGCGGTACGGCGTTCGTCGGCAAAAGCACGGTTGGTGGCTTGGGCCATGCTTGCTCCATTCTCGGCTAAATTTGCAGGAATTGTGTTGACTCTATTTTCGTTCATTTTCTTTTTGAGTAAGAAAACACCTTTCGATTACTTATCTTTTCTATAAAAGAAAGACGCTGAACGCTCAAAATTCAATATCGAACATGTCCACTCGGCTCAAATTCCTTCCGTTTACTTTTCAAAAACGACGGTATTGACCTGCATGGGCTCAATATCTCGCACGTGCAAAGCCGCTGAATTTCATACAATGAACGCAGTAAAACGCAAGGTAAAACGCCTTGTGAACAACTACGCCCGATGTCCAGATGCGGGCGAGGGAGAGGAGCAAACGCTCATGGCACTTGTTACCACCGAAAAGATGCTCAAGGACGCTCAGGCCGGCCACTACGCCGTCGGCGCGTTCAACGTCGAGAACCTCGAGTTTGTTATGGCCGTTCTGGCCGCTGCCGAGGAGACCAAGTCCCCCGTCATCATGCAGACCACCCCGGGCACCATCAAGACCGCTGGTCTGGACTACTTCTACGGCATGGTCAAGGCTGCTGCCGAGCGCGCTTCCGTGCCCGTCGCTCTGCACCTCGATCACGGCGATGGCTATGACCGCTGCATGCAGGCTTTCCGCACGGGCTACACCTCTGTCATGATCGACGGCTCGCACGAGTCCTTCGAGGACAACATCGCCCTGACCAAGTCCGTCGCCGACGCTGGCCGCGCCATGGGCGTGCCCGTCGAGGCCGAGCTCGGTAAGGTTGGCGGCAAGGAGGACGACGGTCCCGCAGTTGAGGGCGAGAGCCCCTACACCGATCCTGCCGAGGCCAAGGAGTTCGTCGAGCGCACTGGCTGCACCTCTCTCGCTATTGGCGTTGGCACCAGCCACGGTGTGTACACGAGCGATCCGCACATCGAGCAGTCCGTGGTCAAGGCCATCCGCGACGCCGTCGACGTGCCGCTGGTTCTGCACGGCACCTCTGGTGTGCCCGATGAGCAGGTTGCCGAGGCTGTGAAGAACGGCATCTGCAAGGTTAACTACGCCACCGAGCTGCGTCAGGCCTACACCAAGGGCTTCATGGCCTACATGGCCGAGAACCCCGCCTGCTTCGATCCCAAGAAGCCGGCCAAGGAGGGCATGCGTGAGATCACCGAGCTGGTTAAGATCCGCATGACCAACCTTAACTCTGTGGGCAAGGCAGAGTAACAGCAAGGGTACTCTGATCCCACCGGACGGCTTGGGCGGGTCCCCGTACTTAGTTT
>USQE01000032.1 GCA_900556675.1 uncultured Collinsella sp. | reverse complement strand
TAGCGCATTGACCGATTTACCTGCGGTAACGTACACTTCCTCCGATTAAAAATAGAAGCCGGAGCACGGGTGCGCGCGAGCGCATAAAGGGGAATCGGGTGAGAATCCCGAGCAAGGCGGTTACTGTATGCGGGCGCGCCCGCGAGTCAGATTACCTGCCCGCGCTCTTCTCGAAACCGAGGGCCTCTCTGTTTGCCGCTGGATTCCGGTCTACAAGGGGTGCTGCTGAGCGTGCGTTTTGCTGCCGATAGGATGGCTGACGTGCGCCTTTGTGCTGCCGGGGTATCGCCTGTCCCGCCTTCTTCGCCATGGCTCTATTGCAGGTTCGCGAAAGAAGGAGAATGGGTGACGCGAAACAACATTATGCTCAAGCGCCTGGGAGCCGCTGCTTTCTCGGCGCTGCTCGTCTGGTCGATGCCGGGTACGTCGGCATTTGCCGAGGGCGTGGCAGAGGTCGTTGTGCAGGCGCAGGCCCAGGCCTCGCAGCAGGCGGATACTGCCGAGAATGCCGACGAGTCGAGTTTCACTGCGGACGAGCAGACGGGTGTTGAAGGCGCCGAGGCATCGGCGGACGAGGCGAGCTCCGAGGCCGCTCCGTCTGCCGATGAGAGCCTTGCTGCCGCGGCGGACATCGACGACGAGGATGCCGATGCTCAGCAGGCACGCGGCGCGCGCGTCGCCAAGGCCGGCGAGACCGTGATGGTCTCTTTTGCCGATGAGCTGCCCACCACCATCGAGGCCGGGGCTGTCGTGAAGCTCGCGGCGAATATCAGCCTTGAGGCTGGCCAACAGATCGAGACCGTGGCCGGTACGCTCGATGGCCAGGGCCACAGCATCGTGCTCAACGGCAAGGCGCTGGCGAAGAGCGTGGCTGGTACGGTACAGAATCTGGGCGTGACGGGTTCGATGACGATTTCTGGCACCGACGGTCCTATCGCCACCACGTGCTCGGGTACCGTGCAAATGTGCTGGTCGACGGCAAGCCCCTCTGACGACAATTGGACTTTCGCTGACGCTGCCGGTCTTGTAGGCAAGCTCGATGGCGGTTCGGTGCTCAACTCGTATTACGCCGGCAGCCTCAGCGGCATGCCCTTTGGCGGTTACGGCCTCGTTGCCTGGTATCAGTCTGGCACCGTGACCAACAATCTGTTCACTGCGGGCGATCAGGCGTGCGGCTACAAGGTCGATTCTTCCTTTGGCAGCAAAATCTCTGTCGACGACCTCAAGACCCAGGCCTCGGTCGATAAGCTCAACACCGATGCCCCTGCCACCGGCTTTACCTGGTCTGCGCAGGGCGGTTTGCCTGTGCTGATCTCGGGCGGCGCTGCGGTCGTCGTGAACAAGGATGCCCTCAAGGCTGCGATTGACGATGCCAACGCCAAGATCGAGAACGACTACACGGCCGAGAGCTGGTCGAAGCTCGCTGAGGCCCTTGTGAGCGCTCAAGACGTCTACGCCAACGATGACGCCAAGCAGGCCGAGGTCAACGCCGCAACCAAGACGCTCACCGATGCTATTGCCGCGCTCGAGAAGCCCAAGCCCACCGAGCCCGTGGCTCAGCCGCAGAACGTAGTGCACCTGAGCTCGCAGAGCGACCTCGAAAACAAGTTCAAGCCCGCCGACGCCGACGCCGACGCCTATTACGTTCTCGACAACGACATTACCATCGATGACGAGTACTTCTTTGCTCCCATGGGCATACTTGCGGGCACACTCGACGGCCAGGGCCACACCATCATCTTCGCCAACGGCGGTGGCGTGAAGTCGCTCATGGGCGGCGTTGCCTCCACGGGCGTGGTGCAGAACATCTCGTTTGCCGGCAAACTGAAGCAAGCGACGGACGGCAAGGCGTTCGGCCCCCTGGGCAACAGTGTGCAGGGCGCCGTGCTCAACTGCTCCACGAGCGTGACCGGCAAGGGCGTTGCGGGCTTTGCGCGCACGCTCGACGGCGGCATCGTGTCCAACTGCGTGTCGACCTCCGAGGGCACGGCGGGCGCGCTGTTCGCGACCTACAACGCGGGCCAGCTCGTCAACACCTACTGGGGCGCATTCCTCACCAACAAGATGGACGCCCCCGCCTCGGCGCTCGTCAACGCCTATGCCGTCGACCCGGCCGACATGGCCACCGACGCCTTCGCCGACCTCATCAACGCTAACTGCGGCGCCAACGGCAGCAGCTGGGGTATCGATAAAAATGGCACGCCGGTCTTTGGCTCGGGCAACAGCTACCAGGCGCCCGAGGATACCACGCCCGACGACACCTACACCGTGAGCTTCACGGCCAACGACGGCACCAGCCAGGCGGTTGCCGACCATATGCTCGAGGTTTCGCCCGACGCTGTGAACGCCTACCGCAAACTTGGCGTTTTTGCGCTTAAGGGCGTGCCGGCCACGAGCACCGTCACCTGGGGCACCGACGATGCCAACCGCGGAAACATCGGTATCAACGAGTCCACGGGCGAGCTCTACATCTACGACAACGCCACCGGCACGGTGACCGCCACCGAGCATAAGGCCAATGGTTCCGAGCAGACCGTGGCCACCATCAAGATCAAGGCCAAGGCCAAACAGTTCGATGACTTTGAGCTGTGGTATCGTGCCTCCGACGGCACCGTGAGCGACGTGACCGATGGTGCGGCTACCGTCCAGGGCTCCGAGGTGCGCAACCTCGAGGTGCGCGTGCATTACGTCGACGCCGATAAGGACGAGTACGTGCCCGTTTCGTTCAGCCGCTTCCACTTTGCCTCGAGCGATCCTACGACCATCTACAGCAACGACTACTCGGCCTGCTTTTACTTCAAGCATGCCGGCAGTGCCACGATCACCGTTACCCCGCGCGACGTCGCATCTGCGGGCGCTGGCTCCAAGAGCGTGACGCTGACGTCAGAAGCCGTGGCCGCCACGTCCATCTCGATGGGCTATAACGAGGACGGCGCCACCGTCTACCTGCAGGGCCGCACCCCGCTCTCCGAGCGCGGCGCGTTTTTGACCGATCACGCACGCCCGGTGGTGGCGCCCGACAACGCCACCAACCGCGACAACTTTACCGTGACGAGCAGCGATCCTGCCGTGGCGGCCTACGCCACCGCGGGCGAGATCGGCTACACGGCGTACAAGGCTGGCACCACCACGTTTACCGCGACGCTGCCCGACACGGACGCCGATGGCAAGGTCATCAGCGCGTCGTGCGACGTGACTTATGCTTACCAAAATCCGCTTGCGAGCGTGACGGCCGGCACGGACAGCCTCTACCTAAAGGCCGGCTCGGCGCAAAAGCTCGACCTGACCTTTACCGGTAAAAACGACGCGGACGGCTGGAGCGTGACCGAGCCCGGCCTCACCTGGACGTTCAAGACGCTCGACGGCAAGGACGCCTCGGGTATCGTGGGCATCGACCGCATCGAGAAGGGCGCCTGGAAGCACGTCGACGGCGCTCCCGATGACGGCCTGTACGTGGCCTCGAGTGACTACACGGTGACTGCGCTTTCGGCCGGCACGGTGGTCGCGACGGGTACGCCGGTGGACACGACCGCCGGTGCCGAGCCCGTGACGCTTACCATCACCGTGGCCGGTGTGGCCGCGAGCCCCGCCACGAGTGAGTCCGCCTCGGCGGGCATCGATGCTGCCGCTGCGTTCATCGACGTGCGCCGCAGCTCCGACGCCTTTCAGTACGGCGACGAGTGGGAGATCTACGACTTTGCCAAGGCGGGCCGCAAGATCGATTCCAAGCTGCTCGACAACTACCGCGCCTCGCTGGCCAAGCACAAGGCCGAGTGGGGGAGTGCGACCTGCGCGCTGACTGAGACCGAGCGTGTGGCGCTGGCCCTCTCCGCCATCGGCGAGGACATCACCGACTATGACGGCGTCAACCTGGTCGAGCTCATCTGCAGCCGCACCGATATGACGCGCGCCAACGAGAAGATCTTTGCGCTGATGGCGCTTAATGCGAGCGGCTCGGATGTACCCGCCGGTTCTGCCTGGACGCGCGCGAGCCTCGCGGACGCCGTCTGCGAGCTTCTCGGCAGCGACGACGCCGTGGAGGGTACGCGTCTGGGCGACGTGGACCTGACGGCCATGGCGATCCAGGCCGTGGCGCCCTATGAGGGCGACACCAAGGTCGATGCTGCCATCGAGAACGGCCTCTCCTACCTCAAGGGCAAGATGAGCGCGGGCACCTGTGATTTCGGTTCTGCCGAGGCCAATGCCCAGGTGATCCTCGCGCTGCTTTCGCTCGACCGTGACCCGGCCAACCCCGTTAACGGGTTTGCAAATGCCGTGACCAACGTGGTCTGCGCGCTGGACCTGTACCGCGTGGACGGCGGCAACGGCTATGCGCACAGCAAGGGCGGCGCGGCCAACGCCATGGCGACCGAGCAGGCGCTCCGCGCGCTCACGACGTATCGTGTCTCCTCGGGAGAGACGATTGCCTGGAAGACGGCCGTGACGGCGGGCAAGGGCTCGAGCAGCAAGGACCCGCAGAAGCCCACGGTGGCGCCGGGCGTCCTGACGCCGGGTGCCGGGTCGGACGGCGGTGCCGGCAACGGGACCGCCGGTTTTGCGGGCGTAATGGCTCCTGTGGCCGCCAAGATGGCCGGTGCTTCCTCGAGCGAGGGCGCCAAGGCAGCTGGCGATTCCAAGGCCGAGGCCGAATCCGGCAAGAAGGATTCGACGGAGTCTTCCGTCGCCGGCAAGACAGACAAGAGCGGCAAAAAGTCGGGCACGTCCGGCAAGACCGCCGCGTTGAGCGCCGGCGCCGCCAACAAGGCTGCGGACGCGGGCTCGAACGGCTTTGCCATCGCCGGTGTTGCCGTGGGCATCGTCGGTATCGCGGCCGTCGGCGGCTGGTTTTTCTACACCAAGCGTCGCGCGGCGTAGCGAGCGTCTGCCTGACAGGTAAATACTGCAAGGAGTATGGTTTTGCAAAGCGAAGGGCCCTCCTGCCGATCAGCTCGGCAGGAGGGCTCTTCCATCTCCCCGCAGTTTGAGTGGGCCAACGTCCCAGTGAAAATGGGCGGGCCGATTGTGGCCGGATGCTGGGCAGCTTGCAGAGCAGCCGCTAGCAAATCCTGGGCAGCTGCTCTCCCACGAGCATGTCGAGGATGCGGGTCGAGCCCCAGCCGGTGCGTACGCGCACGACGGGCCGAGCGTCCGGTCCAAACGGCAGCACGCGGCCGATAATCGCGGCGTTTTCGCCGTAGCGCGCGGCACGCATGGCCGCCAGCGCGGCATCGGCCTGCTCAGCAGGCACCACGGCGACCATCTTGCCCTCGTTTGCTACCTGCAGCACATCGTAGCCGAGCATCTCACATGCCGCCTGCACATCGGGGCGCACGGGCACGGCATCCTCGTCGATCTCCATAGCAACGCCGCTGGCCTGGGCAAACTCGTTGAGCGTGGATGCTAGGCCGCCGCGTGTGGGGTCGCGGAAGCAGCGGGTGTCGGGGGCGGCGGCGAGCACGTCGGCAATCAGATGATTGAGCGGCGCAGCGTCGCTTTCGATGTCGCTCGAAAACGCCAAGCCCTCGCGTTGGCTCATGATGGCGATGCCGTGGTCGCCTAGCGTACCCGACACCAGGATGGCGTCGCCGGGCCGGCAGTTGGCACCGCTGAGCGTCACGCCTGCGGGAACCTCGCCCACGCCGGCGGTATTGATGTAGACGCCGTCGGCACCGCCGCGCTCGACCACCTTAGTGTCGCCGGTGATTATGGACACGCCCGCCTCGTGCGCCGTTTCGGCCATGGTCTGCACAATTTGGCGCAGCTTGTCCATGGGATAGCCCTCTTCGAGGATAAAGCCGCATGAGAGGTAGCGCACGTTAGCGCCCGAGGTCGCGACGTCGTTGACGGTTCCGCATACGGCGAGGCGGCCGATATTGCCGCCGGGGAAGAACTGCGGCGTTACCACAAAGCTGTCGGTCGACATGGCGATTCGCCCGCTTGCGGGCAACGCGGCGACACCGGCATCGTTGCCAGCAAGCAGCTCGGGCGACCCAAAGGCATCCAGAAAGACCTCATCGATAATGCGCTTCATCATCTGGCCGCCGGAGCCGTGGCCCAGCAGGACAGTGCTATCGGTGGCAGTACGGGACATATCGAAAACTCCAATCGTGGGTGGAATTATATGGGTGAGGCGCAGCGTCGACCGGTCCGCCGTTCGTTAGAACGGCGGAACCTAATAGTCGCGGTAGCGGTAGTACGCTGCGCAGCTACCTTCGGAGCTCACCATGCAGGGGCCGACGGGGTGTTCGGGCGTACATGCGTGGCCGAACAGCGGGCAGTCGCTTGGCGTGATGGCACCGCGCAGCACGTCGCCGCAGCGGCATCCGCGTGGCTCAACCGTCGGTTCAATGGGCACGTCAAAGCGGGCGCCGGCATCAAAGCGCGCGAATTCGGGTCGGATGGAAAGACCCGAATTGGCAATCGGTCCCAGCCCGCGCCACGTGGCGTCGCACGGCTCAAATACCTGCTCGACCAGCTGGCGTGCTACGGGATTGCCGTCTGCATTGACGCCGCGGCGGTAGGCGTTGTCGATCGCCGGCCTGCCTTCGACAACCATCTGGACCAGCATGCAGATGCCCTGCAAGATATCGACCGGCTCAAACCCGGTGACCACGCCCGGGGTCTCGAACTCATCGACCAAAAAGCTAAAGGGCGCCAAGCCCGTGATGGTGGCGACGTGGCCCGGCAGGATGAAGCCGTCGATGGCGGTCTCGGGATCGTTGGCGATGGCGCGCAACGCCGACGGCGTGGTCTTGTGGGCGCAATAGACCGAGAAGTTCAAAAGCCCGCGTGCCTCGGCCTCCAAGATGGCGGCGGCGATGGTGGGCGTCGTAGTCTCAAAGCCCACGCCCATAAAAATGACCGGACGATCGGGGTTTTGCTCGGCAATGTCGAGCGCGTCGAGCGGGGAATAGACGATGCGGATGTCGCGCCCTGCCGCCTTTTGCGCGGCGAGCGAGGTGGACGATCCGGGCACGCGCATCATGTCGCCAAAGGTGGTGATGATGGCGCCGTCTATGTTGGCGAGCGCGATCGCGTGGTCGATGTCGCGGTTGGCGGTAACGCAAACGGGGCAGCCCGGGCCGCTCAGCAGCTTGAGCCCGGCCGGCATAATGGAGCGAAAGCCATAGCGACCGATGCTCACGGTGTGCGTGCCGCAGACTTCCATAAGGTTGATGATGCGGTCGCCGACGAGTTCATGGATGCGTTCGATGAGCTCGCGGGCCAGCTTGGAATCGCGAAATGCCGAAAAGTCGATACCGGAGCGCGCCGGCTGTCCGGCCACTAGTATGCCTCGGCCGGGTTGCTGGCCAGTTGGTCTTCTTCTGCCAGTTCGGTCATGGTGTTGACCAGGTCGAGCGTCTCCTGCGCTTCCTGCTCGTCGACGATCTGGATGCCAAAGCCGGCGTGTACGAGAATATAGTCGCCAACCTGCGCCGTCGGCACGAGTCGTAGCGACACGGGGCGCTCGATGCCCATCATGTCGACGGTGGCCTTGAGGTCGTCGTCGCGTTTGACTACTTTACCGGGAACGGCAAGGCACATATTGTTCCCCTTTTAGACGCTTTGCGCTGGATAGGCGCTCAATAATCCATCAGTTGATGGTAGCGCTCGCGGGGTTTGCGGGCAAACGCGTTACGCCTGTGAGACGGCTGGGCACAGCGGCGTGTGAGGGCGAGCTACTGCGATGCAATCTGCGCAAGACGAGCGCTTGCGACCGCCGCCTGACCGTAGGCGATGCAGCCGTCATTGACGGGTGCGGTGTGGGGGACCAAGACAGCAAGGCCCGCGTATTTGAGCTCGCGGGTGAGGAGCTGGAGCAGAAGTCGGTTCATGAACACGCCGCCCGAGAGCGCGACGGTGCCAATGCCCTCGCGCGCGCAGATTTCGGTGGCGATGCGCGCCGAGGAGCGCGCGACGGCGACATGGAAGTCGAGTGCGAGCCTGTCGGCGGGCGCTCCGGCTTCAATTCTCTCCAAAAGTGCCTCAAAGAGTGCTTTCTGGTCCAGCACATCGGGGCCGTCCAACCACGATGGGCCAGATGTGGAATAGCCGACGTTGTCGTCGGGAAAACGGGCGATTTTGCCGTCCAGTGCACGCCAAGCGGCGGCTTCGAGCTCGATGGCGGGTTCGCCCTCGTAGGTTGCCTGGCCGCAAATGCCCAAAATCGCGGCTGCGGCATCAAACAGGCGACCCATACTGCTGGTGCGCGGACTGTTGATGCCGCGCTCGATCATCGTTGCCGTTATGCTGCGCGTTTGCTCGTCAAGGCTGTTCAAGAGCCCCACGGCTCCCGGGTGCTCGAGCAGGTCGAGCTCGCTGAGCAGGGCAAAGGCGTTGCGGCGGGCATCGTGTACGGATGCGGCGCCACCGGGAAGCGCCCAGGTGCGCAGATGCGCGACGCGCTCAAAATCGGCGAGATGGGCGACAAGAAACTCACCGCCCCATATGGTGCCATCGGTGCCGGCACCCGTGCCGTCGAAGGCGATGCCGAGGACGCGTGTATCGGGCGCAAGCCGGCCTGCGGCAATCGCCTCTGCCATGACGCTCGCGATGTGCGCATGATGGTGCTGGACTTCGATAAGCGGCAGATTGTGCTCCCGTGCCTGCTCGCGCGCCCATTGGCTCGACAGATAACTGGGATGCATGTCGCATGCCAAGGCGGCAGGCGCCAGGTCAAAGAGGCTTTCCAGACGCGTGCGTGCGGCGCTCCAAGCATCGAAAGTCGCGCCGTTTTCGACATCGCCGATATGCTGCGACACAAAACAGGCCGCATGGCCGTCGGCGTCCTCGCGCGTGAGTGCGATCGTGGCTTTTTGCTGCGGCCCGCAGGCGAGCACACAGGGCGTGGCGTTGTCGAGCGCCGGCAACGACAGCGGCTGCGGCGCATATCCGCGTGCGCGGCGCACGGGCATGACGACCCCGTCGACTACGCGTACCACGGAGTCGTCGTAGCGCGACAGAATCGCGCGGTCGTTACCGAGCAGCGCATCGGCGATGCCGGCGGCAACAAGGTGCTCCCATGCAAGGGCATCGTCGGTCTCGATGGGCTCTTCGCTCAGGTTTCCGCTGGTCATGACGATTGCGCTCATGCCGTGCGCCGCGGCTGCGGCGAGCAGCAAATGTTGAAGCGGGGTGTAGGGGAGCATGACGCCAAGCTCGGGCAAGTCGTGCGCGACGGATGGCGCGAGTTCGAGGGCGTTGGGGGAGCTGTGGGCGTCGTTGCCGGCTGCGCGGCGACGCAGCAGCACAATGGGACGAACACTGCCGGCCAGCAGGTTGCGCTCAATGCCATCGATATGACACAGGCGCTCGGCGTCGGCAAGGCCGCACACCATAACGGCGAGCGGCTTATTGCTGCGACGCTTGCGACGGCGCAACTCGCACACCGCCTGTTCGTTGGCGGCATCGCAGGCCAGGTGGAATCCGCCCAGACCCTTGATGGCGACGATGCCGCCGCCAGCCAGCAGCTCGACGCAGCGTTCGATGATGGCATCGCTGGCCTCATGGTCTAAATCTAACATTGTATA
>USQE01000031.1 GCA_900556675.1 uncultured Collinsella sp. | reverse complement strand
CCGTTTTTGCGTTGCGCCACTCGAAAGGATGGATATGGAGAAAACCGCAGAGCAGCTGCGCCGCGAGCACATTGCCCTTGAGGGCGACACCCATGGCAAGAACAAGTGGGCGATTCTGTTTACCGTGCTCATCATGACGTTTATGGTGTGCCTGGATTCGACCGTCGTGACCGTGGCGTTGCCCGTGATGCAAAAGGAACTGGGCGTGGGCCTCGATCGCATTCAGCTGGTGAGTTCGGTGTACCTGCTTGCGACATGCGTGGCTATGCTGCCGTTTGGCCGCCTGGGCGACGTGCGCGGCAAGGTGAATGTGTTCCAGCTGGGCGTCATCGTCTTTACGGTTGGCTCGCTGCTTTGTGGCCTTTCGGCCTCGCTCGAGGTTCTTATTCTGGCACGTATTGTTCAGGGCGTCGGTTGCGCGGCGGCCATGGCCAACAACATGGGTATCATCACCGAGTCGTTTCCGGCGCGCGAACGCGGTCGTGCTATGGGTATTCTCGCGACCTTCGTGGCCCTCGGCATGATGTGTGGCCCCGTGCTCGGTGGCATGCTGGTGGCAAGCTTTCCCTGGGAGAGTATCTTCCTCATCA
Organism: uncultured Collinsella sp.; assembly: GCA_900556675.1. Taxonomy (GTDB): domain Bacteria; phylum Actinomycetota; class Coriobacteriia; order Coriobacteriales; family Coriobacteriaceae; genus Collinsella. The sequence continues at coordinate 8,979 of USQE01000031.1, read as the reverse complement.
ACCTGCCCATTGGCGTCATCTCGTTTATCGTGGGGCTCTATACGCTGCCGCATGTTAAGCCGGAGGCCGGCGAGCGTCCCATGTCCCTGATCGAGGCTGCTCGTCGCTGCTTTGCAAATTCGGCCTTTACCATCAACCTTGCCTGCATGCTCATCGTGTTCGTTGGCATTGGCGCATCCGAGTTTATTCTGCCGTTCTATTTTCAGGACGCCCATGGCTTTAGCTCCGATATTTCCGGACTGCTCTTTTTGGCACTGCCGATGGTGAATGCCTTTATCGGCCCGCTTTCTGGAACGGTTTCGGACCGTGTTGGCTGCGAGGGCCCCACGGCGGTCGGCCTGGGCGTGTACGTGTGCGGTCTCTTTGCGGTAAGCACGCTCGACGAGCACTCTTCTATCCCTGTGATCGTGTGCTGTGCCGCGTTTATGTCGTGCGGCACGTCGATTTTCCAGAGCCCCAACAACTCGCTGTATATGGGTTCGGCCCCGCGCGAGGCGCTCGGTTTTGCAGGCAGCTTGGGTAGTCTAGCGCGCTATGCGGGTATGGCGGTGGGCATTACGGCGGCGTCGCATATCCTGTATGGGCAGATGAGCGTGGCGATGGGCGAGGCCGTGACCAGTTTTGTTGCAGGCCGTCCGGATGTGTTCCTGTTTGGTTTCCGTTCGGTGTTCTACGTGCTCATGGCTGTGGCCGCCGTGGGCTTTGCGCTTGCCATGGTGCGTTTGGTGAGGGTGCGCGCCCGCCATTAGCTTGTGGAGGCAGGCTTGCCACGAATCGGCCCATCTACTGGTCTTGCGGCTTTATGGTGCGATGCGGCTTGTGGGACGGGCGGGGGTCGGTCCGTGGTAGACTATCGAACAACGTTTATTAATCGCGCGGTATCGTTGCCGCGAGAAGGGGTTGCGCCATGCAGGAGCTTGAGGATCGTATTCGCCATGACGGCATCGTAAAGGCCGGTAACGTCCTTAAGGTTGACGCCTTCCTCAACCACCAGTGCGACGTTGAGCTGTTCGACCACATGGGTGCCGAGTGGGCCCGTCTGTTCGAGGGTGTCGAGATCAACAAGATCCTGACGATCGAGGCTTCGGGCATTGGCATGGCTTGCATCGCGGCTCAGCATTTTGGCGGCGTGCCGGTGGTCTTTGCCAAGAAGGCGCAGTCTATCAACCTTGACGGCGAGCAGTATGCCACGACCATCTACTCCTTTACCAAGCAGAAGGAGTACCCGGTCATCGTCGGCAAGCGCTTCCTGTCCGAGGGCGACAAGGTCCTGATTATCGACGACTTCCTGGCCAACGGCTGCGCGCTCGAGGGTCTCATCAAGATCTGCGAGGCTGCGGGTGCCGAGGTGTCCGGTATTGGCATTGCAGTGGAGAAGGGCTTCCAGGGCGGCGGCGATAAGCTCCGCGAGCGCGGCTTCCGCGTCGAGAGCTTGGCCCGCATCGCCGATATGGACTGCGAGACCGGCGAGATCACCTTCGCCTAAGCGCGCAACACAAGCGATTGGTATGCGATGTGACAAAGGGACTGTCCCTTTGTCACATTTTTTGTATGAGGGGAGGTGTTGATATGGATGAGAACAAGATGGGATGGCGTGAGTATGCGCACTATGCCGAGATGTCGGTCGAGGAGTTGGCACGCGATTGCGAGGTTCAGGTGTTTCGCGCGACGGGCCCGGGTGGGCAGGGCGTGAACACGACGGACTCGGCGGTGCGCATGAAGCATGGGCCCACGGGGATTACCGTGACGGCGCGCGAGAGCCGCAGTCAGTTCCAAAACCGTAGCAGCTGCCTGCGTAAGCTGCGCGCTGAGCTTGAGCGTCGCGGGCGTCCACCGCGCCGACGCGTAAAGACCAAGGTGCCTCAGCGCTCTCGCCAGCGCAGGCTCAATGACAAGCACTTCAACGCCATTAAAAAGGCCAACCGTCGCAAACCGGGCAGCGACGAATAGCCTCCTCATAAGTTGCGGTGAAATAGGGACTGTTTTGCGGCTTTAGCTACATAAACGGTCCCTATTTCACCGCAACTTAGGTGGGGCTAGCGGGTGGGGTGCCAGACGTGGAGGGCGCCGGCGAGGATGTCAACCTCGATGCGCGAGGCGACAACGGGCTCGCCGTCGGCCTGAATGGGGTAGTCGGGCTCCTCAAAGGTAAGCTCGGCATGGCGACAGCGGCGCATGCGAACCGGTGGCAGCTTGGTATGGTGGCCATCTTTGGCCGAAAGGAACATGGGAAGCGCGACCGCGCGCGGAACGGGGCCGCAGGCGTAGCAGACGTCGAGTACGCCGTCGCAGGGGTCGGCATCGGGGCAGATGCGATAGCCCGAGCCATAGGTAGGACCCAGCTGAATTGCCATGATGATCGCCCGCACGCGCTCGGTGGGTGTCCCGTCAAAGCTGACCGTCATGGGGTAGTTGCGATAGCGCAGGCCAAACTGCTCAAGTCCCGAGAGGGTGTAGAGCGGCGCGCCCGTCAAGCCGGTCTTTTTGCGCAGCTCGGTGGTGCCAAGGCCGATGGCGGCATCGATGCCGACCGAAAGCGTCTGGTCGTAGTACTCAACGGTAGCCTCGCCGCTGCCGCTCGCAGGGCTCCACGAGCGAATGCGCCCGATGTCCTGACGCTGCAGCTCGCAGGTGAGCAGCGCGCCAAAATCCTTACCGGAGAAATCGTCGATGCCGAGCGTTTGGGCAAAATCGTTGCCAGAGCCCACGGGTAGGAGGGCAAGAGCGGGGCGGGCGTCCTCCTCTTGCGTCATAAGTCCGTTGACGACCTCGTGAATCACGCCGTCGCCGCCAAGGGCGATAACGGTGCGATAGCCCTCGGCCTGTGCGGCAAGCTCCTTGGCGTGCCCCATGCGCTCGGTTAGCACCAGGTCAAACTGGGATGCGCGTGCAGCCATGTCCAAAAAGCGTTGCAGGCGCTCGGCAACTTCGCGCGCCGCACCCGACTGGGCGGCTGGGTTGGCGATGATGAGCGTGCGGCCAAAATCAGTTGCGTGCATGGGGCGACTCCCGGCGTATGACGTGACGGTGCGGTCGCGCTCAGGTCGAATTGCCCCCGATTGTGGCTGCACGTCGAATACTTACGTCTACTCTATCAGGTCGTTGTGGCGCTCGATAGCATCCGCTACCGTACCGCCCTCATCCACAATAAGCGAACGGCGCTTGGGCGAGATGATGCGCTGGGCGGGGTACACGCCGCGGTGTCCGGCAGTTAGGTAGCTGATAAAGGCCACGATGACAAAGAACCCGGCTGCCGTGCCGTGGAACAGGTCGATGGCCATCATGCAGGTGGTGATGGGCACGTTGAGGCCGGCACAGAACACGCCGAGCATGCCGAGAGCCGCCAGAAAACTGGGGTCGATTCCGACGAGGCAACCGATCCAGCCGCCGAGCGCCGCACCGATGCCAAACAGGGGCGTGACCTCGCCGCCTTGGAAGCCCGCACCCAGGGTAAGCGCTGTGACGACCAACTTGATGGCTGCGTCTGCCAGGGTGGTGTTGCCGGCAAATCCGGCGCCGGAAAGCCACGTGGAAAGGCCGGCGTAGTCCCAGGCGTCGAGAAGGGCATAGGCGGCCAAAACCACGAGTGCGCCTATGAGTGCGCGAACGAGGTAATTGGTGATAAAGCGACCGTACAGGCTCTTGACGGTTCGAACTGACCAGGCAAAGAGGCGTGCCGTCAGACCGAAGATAATGGCGCTGATAACAACGATGACAACCGTCCGTGGTGTCATGTTGGGAACGCTGGCGATAACATTCGCCTCGTACTCGGTACCCAAGGCGAGTGATGTAAAGTAGCCGGTAAACGAGGCGACCAGGCAGTAGATGCCCGCGGTGTAGTCGATCTTGCCGATAAAGCACATCTCCATGCCAAAGAAAGCTCCGGCAAGGGGCGAACCGAATACGGCGCCAAAGGCCGACGAGATGCCGGCGAGCATGAGGTCGTGGTGGTCATGCTTTTTAAGGTGGGCGAGGCTCGAGATGTTGCTGGCGATGGTGCCGCCAATCTGAACCGCGGCTCCCTCGCGACCGGCCGATCCACCCGTTAGGTGCGTGAGCGTGGAGCAGACGAAGGTGAGGACGGCCATGCGCATATGGATGAGGCGTGTGCCCAGAGCGGAGTCGATGACCAGGTTGTTACCGCGTTTGGCGGCAAGACCGTGGTTTTTGTACACCCATGCGGTGGCAACGCCCACAACGGGAAGCAGTGCGTAAATCCACGCATGGTGCTCGCGATAGTCGGTGGCGATATTCAGCGAGGCCAAAAACGCCCAAGCGGCAACGCCCATGGCGAGCGAGACAATGACGACGAGCGCGAGCAACTTAGCGCTCGCGAGTAGGTTGCGGGCGTTGCGGCGCGTGTCGGCAGCCAAGAGATGCTCGGAGCGGGTAAGTTGATGCCTGCCTGCCGTGATGACGTCGTTCAGGGAGAAAAAGCCGCCATCGTCGAGCGGCTGGGAATGATCCTGCGTTTCGTTTGCGCTTTCGGTTTTGTCGTTATGAGCCATACGTTCCTCTTTTAGGTTGCAACGCAAGCATTATAAAACGCGGTAAACGCGACGAGCCGGTGGGTTGGTTTCCATTCTGTTTCGCGGCCTACAACCGACAGGTGTATTTGCGGGTACAGGCCGAGTCGCGGTCGTGCGTCGGGGGATTATACTGAGACAAGCATAAAGAATCGGCGCCCCTGTTGTGCGCCGTGACATTAAGAGGTGCATATGGCAGAGAAACTCATTCCGCTGGATGACGCACAGTCGATTGTCCTGTCGCACGTTGCTCCGACCGATCTCGTCGAGATTCCCGTGTGGCAGGCCGCCGGTCTTCCCTTGGCCGAGGACGCGGTGGCCGATATCGACATCTCGCCGTTTGCCAACAGCGCTATGGACGGATATGCCGTGCGCTCGGCGGACTTGGCGCAGGCATCTGGCGAGGCGCCGGTGACGCTCGACGTTATCGGACACGAGGCCGCGGGCCATGTGTTTGAGGTCGCTATCGGCGCGGGCGAGGCGGTCCGCATTATGACAGGCGCGCCGGTGCCCGAAGGTGCCGACGCCGTGGTGAAATACGAGATCGTCGATGTGCTCGACGGTGACGGCAACGAGGGCTCGCACGTTCGCTTTTCGGCGCCGGCCAAGGTAGGGGAGAACGTTCGCTCTGCTGCCGAGGAGGCCCATGCCGGCGATGTTGTGATGCGTGCTGGAGAGGTTGTGGCCCCGGCGGGCGCGGGTCTGCTGGCAAGCGCCGGGTATGCAAGCGTGAAGGTGCACGCCGCGCCGCGCGTGGGCATTATCTCGCTGGGGACGGAACTGGTCGCACCGAGTAAGGTACCGGCGCGCGGTCAGATTCGCGACTCCAACTCGTCGGCGTTGATGGCCGAGGCGCTCGATGCAGGAGCCGAGCCCGTGTTCTACGGCATTGCGCCCGACGATGAGCAGGCGATCGCCGAACTGGTGCATCGTGCCGTGCAGGAGTGCGATTTTGTCATTACGAGCGGTGGCGCCTCGGCGGGCGATTACGACTATGTGACGGCGCTCGTCCGGCGCGAGGGCGAGGTGCTGTTTGACCGCATCTCGATGCGTCCGGGCAAGGCCATCACGTTTGGCTTGCTCGGGGGTAAGCCGTATTTGGGGCTTTCAGGCAATCCGGCCGCGGCGTATGTAGGCTTTGAGATGCTTGCCCGTCCGGCGATCCGCAAGATGCGCGGCTTTGTCGAGGGCGTGCGTCCCGTGCAGCAGGCGACGCTCACGCACGGCGTGAAGAAGCGCCAGGACCGACGCTTCTTCGATCGCGCCACGGTTTTGCGCGACCCCGAGACCGGTGAGCTGTTGGTGACCGAGGCCAAGACGCAGAATTCGGCGCTGCTCGGCACGATGCAGCGGGCCAACTGTCTACTGCGTATTGACGAAGGACCGTGCGAGCTCAAGGCGGGAGATGCTGTGGACGTTGTTCGCGTCGATCTGCCCGAGGGCGCCGTGTTGTAGGAGGAATGCTATGGAGCTGAAGATTTCGATCGTGACGTGCTCGGATACGCGCGATCTTTTGCAGGATGAGGCCGGAGCCGCACTCGAGGAACTTATCGAGGCACAGGGCTGGACGGTCGCCTCACATGTGGTCGTGCGCGACGACGTCAGCGAGATCGGTGATGCCATTGTGGAAGCCGCCGATGAGTGCCACGCCAATGTCGTGCTCACCTGCGGCGGCACGGGGCTTTCGATGCGCGATGTAACACCCGAGGCGACGCGTTCCGTCTGCGACCGCGATGTGCCGGGTATTGCCGAGGCAATTCGTGCCTACTCCATGACCAAGACGCGCCGCGCCATGCTCTCGCGCGCTATTTGCATGCAACGAGGTCATACACTTGTCGTAAACTTTCCCGGTTCTACGAAGGCCGCCCGCGAAAGCTGGGAGGCCATAGCAGACCAGCTGGAGCATGCGGCTCAGATGACGGCGGGCGGCGGACATACCAACTAAGCGGTTTACCTGCGGCGGGGCGACCTGAACGGCTGCTCCGCCTTTGTTTTCCGCCGAATCGACGCCGAGGTGCACGGTAATTTGAAACTATATTCTCTGACGAGAATAATATCTCACTATCATTATTCGCGCAGAAGTATAATCTGATTGCAGATTAAAGCCCGCGGCGGGGTGCCCGGGCATAGCGTTCGAAAGGGTTGAACATGTTCGATATGGTTTCTCGCCGCGGATTCGTTTCGCTTTCTGCTGTCGCCGCTGCCGGCCTTGGTCTTGCCGGCTGTTCGGGCAGCAAGACGTCCGAGCCGGCCGGATCCGATGCCGGTTCTGCTAAGGCATCTTCCAAGAAAGCTGTCGAGCTGCAGGTCTTTGCCGCCAACTCGCTCGAGAAGGCCCTGCCCGAGGTTCAGGAGCTCTACACCGAGCAGACCGGCACCACCTTTGCCGACACGCAGTTTAAGGCGTCTGGCGACCTTGTCCAGCAGATGCGCGCCGGTGCCGCCGTGGACGTGCTCATCACGGCTTCCAAGGGCACCATGGACGACGCCGAGGCCGCCGAGCTCGTCGACGCCGACACGCGTGAGGACATGTTCGTCAACGACCTCGTGATCATTCGCGCCGAGGGCTCCGACACCAAGGTCGAGGCCATCGCCGACGTCGCGAATCTGGACGGCAAGATCGCCATTGGCGACGCCAAGACCGTCCCCGCCGGCAAGTACGCCAACCAGGCCCTGGCCTCCGTGGGCCTCTACACCGGCACCGAGGGCGACGACGGCGACTATACTCCCGTGATTGCCGACAAGGTCGTACTGGCCGATAAAGTGGGCACCGCCGCCGCCTATGTGTCCACAGGCGACTGCGTGGCTGGATTTGTCTACAGCTCCGATATCTTCCGCTACGACGGCATCGAGGAGGCCTTCGTGTGTCCTGAGGATTCGCACAAGCCCATCGTGTACCCGGGTGCTGTCGCCGATGGCTCCGAGCACGCCGACGAGGCCAAGGCGTTTATCGACTTTTGCCTGTCCAACAAGAAGGCTCAGAAGATTTGGGCTAAGTACGGCTTTGAGCTTTCCGCGTAGTGCGGCTTGGCGCGATAATTCCATCGTTTTGTGTTTCACTCCGCCCTTGTATTCGCTTGGAGCTTTTCGTGCTTAATAGATTCCGCCTGCTTGTCGCCTGTGCTTTGACCTTCGCGCTTTGCTGGGTGCCGGGATTTGCGTTTGCTGGGGACGCTGAGGGCGGGGCCCAGGTTGCTGCGACCGCTCATGGGCTTTCCTACGGGATCGAGGGTTTTGAGCGGCTGGCCAAGGGGACTGCTCGTGCCATGGAGGGCCAGCCTGAGGGCTACCGGTTTCCCGTTGACGAGGACGTGGACCTTGTGGTGGCGCCTGCTGCCGATCGCGTTGTGGTGTGGATATCGCCCAAGGCGGTCGAGAGGTATGGATTGGATCCGCAGGACAACGAGTGCGTATCGGGTCTCAAGGCCCTCGTCTGTAAGCTCGACAGCGCAAACTGCATGGGAGGTGCGCAGCTAGGGGACGTGGATCTTCCTTGGTATGTCACGGCGGAAACAACGTTTGAATCCGGCGAGTATACCTATGGCTTTGACGAGCGCGGTGCGGATGGGGACCGCTATGTGGTGATTGCATCAGCCTCGGGTGATGCCAAGGGCGGCGCGCGTTGGCTTGATAGCGCTCAAATGGTAGAGGCGTCGTCTGTCGTGTTGCGGGATGAGCAGGGGCCCTTGACCTCTCTGGCTTCCTTTTTGGGCGATATCGACTATCGCCCGTTTTGGGTGTCCATAAAAACGAGCGGCCTTGCCCTGCTGATCTCCTTTGCACTGGGCCTGTTTGCCGCATGGAAGACCATGGGTACCTCGAGTCGCGTCAAGGGCCTGCTCGATTCGGTTTTTACGATTCCTATGGTGTTGCCGCCCACGGTCTGCGGCTTTCTGCTCCTCATGCTGTTTGGTCGCTCGACCAGTGTTGGCCAGTGGCTGATCGCGCACGGCATCTCGATCGTCTTTACGTGGCCGGCGGCGGTGATCTCTGCCGTGGTGGTGTCGTTCCCGCTCGTCTATCGTACGGCACTTGGTGCCTTCGAGAGTCTCGACACACAGATGCTCGATGCGGCGCGCACGCTGGGCTGGTCCGAGCGTCGCATCTTTACCAAGCTCATGATGCCGCTCGGCTGGCCCTCCATCGCCGCCGGCACGGTGCTCGCCTTTGCCCGCGCGATGGGCGAGTTTGGCTGCACGCTGTTCTTTGCGGGCAACTACGCCGGTATTACGCAGACCATTCCCATCGCCATCTACTTTGAGTGGATGGGCGGCAACACGTCGGTCGCGCTCTTCTGGGTCGTGGTCGTGATTGTGTTTAGTTTCCTGGTCATCCTGTTCATCAACATGTACACCGCTCATTCGCAAAAGTATCGCGAGCGGGGCCTTGCCCGTGCGGAGCGCAAACAGGCCAAAGATCTCGCCGGACAGGGCGATTCGCTCGACCCGGCGGG
>USQE01000030.1 GCA_900556675.1 uncultured Collinsella sp. | reverse complement strand
GGGGCCCATGCCGATATCGTTCGCTGCCAGAACGTACTCATCGCGCTTGTCGACAACACGCTCTGGGACGCAAGCGTCCAAGTTGGGGCATAATAAGCCGCGAACAAACCGACTCGCGCGTTAGGACCGCCCATGAAAGCACTTCCGTTTCCCTGCATCCGCCCAGCTCAGGACCGCGTGCTCGAAGCGCTGCCGCAGATGGGCGGTATCCTGAGCAGCAACGACGCCCTGCGCGACGCCATCGCCGACGGGCTTATGCTCAAAGATCCGGGCGCGGCGTATTACGTGTACGAGTGCTCGGGCGAACCGGGTCGCGTGACGGGTGTCGTGGCGATTTGCCCGGCCGGCGTACTGGCGGGCGACGGCGCGACCCCCGCAGGTGCGACCGCAGCCGCCCGCGCAATCGCCGAGCTTAAGGTCCAGCCGCGCCCTGTAACGCTCGCCTACGAGGCCTCGCCCGTCATGGATATCATCCTCGGCGCCGCCAAAGAGGGCGCGTCGCTCTATGCCGTCACCGACCCCGCCGGCATTACGCACCGTATGTGGGAGGTCAAGCGCGAGGATGCCGTTGCCGCCATCCGAGCCATGCTCGACCAGGCACCGGAGCCGACGCCGGCTGACGATCCCACCTATGCTGCCGCGCTGGCAGGGGCGGCGCAGCTCCTGGCAGACGAGGCACGCACAGCCGGCACCTACACGGGCAAAGAGCCGTTCAACTTTACCGTTGCCGCGCTATTCCCCGCCGCGCAGGTCACCGGCGGCGCACCGCAGGTTCCAACGGGTCTGCTCACCCACCAGATCGCAAGGTTCTAACAGGGCGTAAACGCCCAGTACAAAGACTCGGCAGCTCAACAAACAAGGGGCGGGGATACATGCGCATGCATCCCCGCCCCTTTCACATCGAGCAATGACATCGGCGATCCGTATCGCCACGCCCGCGCTACCCGCGCTGCGGACCCGATGCCGCCACGAGCGGCTCAACCCCCAGCTCGCGCGCATAGTCTTCTTGCGTAAAGACTTCGACCAGATCAAACGTATCGGCTGCATCGTCAAATGCAAAATGCAGCACTGAGCAGTTGCCCGGCACGCGCTCGCGCTCGTCGGCCGCCGCTCCCCTCACGTGGTCCAAAAATTCCTTGATGGCTGAGGCATGGCTCACCGCAAGCACGCACGAATGGTCCGGACGTCGCATAAGATCAGTCAACGTCGCCACCATGCGCACCTGCATCTGCCCCTCGCCGCCAAATTGGCGGTAGAAGTCACGCCACGGACGCTCGGGCATGAGCATCACGCGCTCGGCCTCAAAATCGCCAAAGAACCACTCGCACAGACCGTCCAGACGCTCGTAGGCAAGGCCCGGCCACAGGTTGGCGATAGTCTGCTCGGTGCGATGCAGCGTCGAGGTATAGGCGTGGTCGGGCTCGATGCCACGCGCTCGCAAGAACATGCCAGCGCGCGCCGCCTGCTCGCAGCCCAACTGCGTGAGCGGCGAATCACTCCAGCCCTGAATAATGCGCTTGAGGTTAAATATCGTCTGTCCATGACGGACCAGATACAGGTCTTTATTCATAGGGGTCCTTTCGTTCGTTACCAGTCAAGGAGCGAAAACGCCCCGTCGCAATAGCCAAAATGAAGCACGGCACCGTTGTCGGGCTGTCCTCCCCCGCCGGCCACATACTCAAGAAACTCCTGACAGGCAGAGCCATGAGAGACCGCAAGCACACGATCGTGCTGCGGTCGGGCCATAATGCGGGACAGCGCCGCAACCATGCGCGCCCGTAGCTCGCCTTCAGATTCGCCACCAAAGGCCACCGGATAATCACCCCAGGGCTGCGGCGGCATCTCGCAATTTGATGTGCCCTCCAGCGAGCCCAAGTGCCACTCGCGCAGGTCGTCGACCAGCTCTATGGAACGGCCCTCGCCAACGATAAGCTCAGCCGTACGCTGCGCCCGTCCCAACGGAGATGAATACGCATGGTCAAACGTCACGCCACGGTCCTCAAACGCCGCGCGCGTCGCCAGCGCCTGCTCGCGCCCGCGCTCTGTGAGCGGCGAGTCTTGCCAGCCCTGCAATATGTTCTGCACATTGAACTCAGTCTGCCCATGCCGCACCAAATACAGATCGGCCACATGCCCTCCCCTCGTACCACCACAAAGGGGCCAGGCACCTTTGTGGTGGTTTACCGCCGGATCACGCCGGGGCGACGCTCAACTACACCAGTACGTCGGCGAGTGGACGCTTGGGTACGTGGTGTACCTGTGCCTCGTCACGCCAGTAATTAATAGAGCCGTCGGGGTTGGAATCAATTGCATCGATCACCTGTGTCTCGGCGGGAACGCCAAAGACCATGATCAGCTTGACCTCGTACTTGTCGCCGTCAAGTCCCATGACATCAATCGCACGAGGCGGAAAAGCCTTGAACATGCACGCCGCCACCTCGGGCGTAGCGCTGCGGGCGGCGAGCATCATCGTCTGCGCGGCGATACCAGCGTCTGCCTCGGTGATTGGCGCGGCAGGCTTGCCCGGAGCGGGACGCTCGGCAAGGATCGCGATATAGCCGGTCGGGCGCTCGCCCTCGACAGGACCCGACCAATCCTTGAGCGCACCAGCCCATGTGAGCTTTTCAAATAAGCTCGAACACTCCTCGGCGTCGCTCACCACATGAAAACGCAGACGCTGAGCATTAGCGCCGCAGGGAGCCAGGTGCGCCAGCTCTGCCAGCTCAAGCAAAAACTCGCGCGGTACGCGCATGGACTCGTCAAATCGACGGCATGTGCGGGCACGACGGACCAGCGCGTCAAACGATTCCAGACCGAGCTTTTCGCAACCTTGCTTTGCCATCAACTCCACGCTCGACGGCGCCGCGGGAACAGCTTCGTTCATAGAGACCCCCAATACAAGGCAATTGTTCTTAGAAAAATCTAACCTAAAACGCAGGCAATAACGAACAGGGCCGCAATGTTCTACACCTGTTGAATAGAAAAACGCGACATGGGGAACAACGAGAACAAATCGGGACCTTTGGGTTACACTTCGCCCTCCCCAACCCATACGCCGGTGCCTTTAGGCGATACTTGTTGTAGCAACTGCGGCATACGCCGCAAAAACAACAATGACGGCAAACGCCGTGCGGAAAGGAGACCTCATGGGCATCTTTAAGAACGACGACCAGCAGTCGAATCTGTTTGGATTTGACGAGAAAAGCATGGCAGGCAAGGCAATCAAGGCCGTGCGCTGGATCTACGCCGCCACGGGCGTCATCGCACTGCTTGCCGGCATCGCGCTGCTGTTTGCGCCCGCCAAGTCCCTCGTCTTCCTGACGACCGTCCTGGGCTTCTACTTTGTGATCACGGCTGGCGTCAGGCTGTTCACCGCCATTTTTGAGCCGCTGCTGCCCGCCGGCTGGCGCGTGACGAGCATCATCTCCAACCTGCTCATCATCCTGGGCGGCGTCATAATCCTGCGCAATCAGGCCTTCTCGACCGCGACGCTCACCACGCTCGTGGTGGTCGTGGCTGGCTTTGGCTGGATCGTCGAAGGTGTCATGTCCATTCTGGAGTCCGAGCTTTCGTCCAACCGCGCCCTCGCCATCCTGAGCGGCGCGCTCTCCATCATCGCCGGCATGTTCGTGTTCATCTACCCGCTGTGGTCGGCAAAGATGCTCGTCATCTTTAGCGGCGCCGCGCTCCTGGTGTTTGGCGTGACGCTGGTTATTCGCGCTATCCGCTTTGGTAAGCTGGTGCACTAGATGCCGCGAACGCTGTTTATTGATGCCGACGCCTGCCCGGTCACGCGTGAGTCGATCGACTGCGCGCGGCGGGCGGGCGTCGCCGTGGTTATCGCCGGCAACAGTACGCAGAACTTGGAGCGGCACATTCGCCGCGACGATCCGCGCGATGCCGAGCACGCGCGACGCGGCTTTTGGGTCACGACGCTCGACGTGAGCGTAGGCGCCGATAGCGCCGACTTTGCCATTGTCGAACGTCTGCAGGCGGGCGATGTGGTCGTGACGCAGGACATTGGGCTGGCGAGCATGGTGCTCGGCCGCGATGCCGCCGCCATCGGCGTGCGCGGGCGCGTGTACGACAAAGCCACCATCGATATGCAGCTGTTTATTCGTCACGAGGAAAAGAAGGTGCGCCGCGCCGGCGGTCGCACCCGCGGGCCGGCGGCCTTCACCGGCGAAGACCGCACCCGCTTTAAGCGCAACCTCACCGAGCTGCTCCGCTAACCAAGGCAGATTTTTAGGCTATGCCCGGAAATCTGCCTTTTTGTTCTGACCGGTGTGAGCTCTCAGGATCCATGGCTCAACAAAAAACGGGATTCAAAATGCCATGCGTCGCCGCATTGTGCAAGCGCCGTGCATGGCTATTTTGAAGCCCGTTTTGTTAGGCCCACTTAGAGGCCAAAGGCAGATAGGACGAGGCCCCAGCCAGCGCCGATGACGTACATCATGACCAGGAACACGGCGTTTTCGCGAGCGCTGCGATTGGTGCGGAACAGCACCAGATAACCCACACCGGCAGAGATGAGCGTGCCGGCGAGCATCGGTGCCAGCTGCAGCGCGCCTTCCAGATACAGCTGCGTAATGACCACGCTCGCCGAGCAGTTGGGGATCAGGCCGACAAGCGCCGAACCCAGGACGGCGAGCGTCTCGTTGCCACGCAGGAACTGCTCGATTGCAGATTCGCCAAAGGTCTCGAGCACGGCGACCAGAATCAGCGTCACCAGGAAAATGAATACCGATACCTGCACGGTATGCGAGATGGCGCTGCGGATAATCGACAGGACGGGCGTACCTTCATGGGAGTGGGAATGACCGTGGCCGTGATGGTGTTCATGCTCGCCCTCATGACCGTGATCGTGGTCATGTCCATGTCCATGTTCGTGCTCGTCCTCGTCTTCATCACAACCGCAATGGTCGCGCTCGCACAGCTCATGGATGTGGTCGGCGCTCACGCCCGCCTCGGCCACCTCGTCGATGATGTCACCGCCGCTGTGGTCGTCATGCGCGCAGTTAACGTGCGCCGGATTGACAGTGGTCCCCAACACGGTACGGCGAATCGCCGCATGAGCACGGGCGTTGCGGCGCAGGCCGCGAATGGCAGCATCCACGATAAAGCCCGTGACCAGCGCGATCAGCGCTTTCGAAGCCAAAAGCATCGCCATAGTCTGCACGGGAACCTGCTCGGCAAGCAGCAGTGGCAGCATCTCGTCGGAAGTCGAGAGAAACACCGCCACCAGGGTGCCCAGCGTCACGACGCGACCGGCGTACAGCGTTGCCGCCATGGCCGAAAAGCCGCACTGCGGCACCATGCCCAGCAACGAGCCAACCACGGGGCCAGCGGCGCCGGCACGCTTGATGGTACCGTTGACGCGATCGCCTGCCACATGCTCGAGCGTCTCGAGGACCAGATATGTCACCAACAAGAACGGCACCAGCGAGAGCGTGTCCTTGCCGGCGTCGAGCAGAATATCAATCAGCAAATCCATGACGGATGGAACCTTTCGTGTCTTTCGGCAGCATTGTAAAAGTCCTAGCGGTCAACTAGGGTATTGTAATTGTCCTAGGCGTGATGCCAATAGTTGCCCATGGTAAACTATCATCTCGCCATAACTCGACAAACCCGAGCCGCGCGACGCGGCCCGTCCAAGGAGCAGCATATGAACGTTTCGCAAGCACTCGAATACGAGCGCCAGCCGTTTATCCCCATGTTTATCTACGGCGACCACGGCGCCATGGAATCCGAGCGTCAGAAAGGCGAAGAGGCCCTCAAGGTGCTCGAGACTGAGTACTTTACCGCCGAGGACGACCCCGGCTTCGACTTTGCCACCGTGCGCGACCTAGCCGACCGCAACCGCGACCTGTGCGACCAGATTGGCGAGGCGCGCCTGCGCAACGTGACGCCCGCGACGCTTTCGCGCGGCCTGTCCGACGCCGACACCTGCGCCGCCATCGGCAAGATGCAAAAGCGCACCGCCGCGTCCGTCATGCGCGAGATCCGCGGCGACCGCGACGCGCTCGGCGTCGCCTACGCCCGCAAGCCCATCCAGGGCACCGTGCTGGGCATCGACATCGAGACCACCGGCCGTGCACCCGAGCGCGGCTACATCATCAACGTGGGTTGGGAGATCATGGACCTCACCAGCGACGCCATCCCGCACGACGCCGAGGCGCACTACTGCGGCCTGCCCGATATCTACCGCGGCGAGGATGTGCCGTTGTCGAATATCCACCACATCACCTGGGACGACATCGACGGCAAAACGCCCTTCCGCGAGAACAAAGAGCTGCAAAAGCAGCTGCTCAAGCTTATGAAGAAGTACCCGTACATGGCGCACAACGCCGCCTTTGAAGACAGCTGGTTCAAGATCCACTTGGACGGTTACGCCGAGGCACGCCGCGCGGGTAAGATCATCGTCATCGACTCGCGCCAGATCTGCCGCAGCCTGGACGCCGATGTGCGCTCGCTCCCCCGCGAGTCCGCGCCCGCCGCGCTCGAGAACTGGGCGCGCCGCCGTGGCACCCTCGCCGCCGACGCCAACGAGCAGCACCTGGGCCTCGACGACACCGACCTCATGCTCCGTACCGTCCAGGCCGAGTTCAACCTCAAGAACCTATTTGCCAAGTAGATTGCCAAGCAGAGGCGCCATTCGCGAGCAATACCTGCCGGGCCATAGCACCTCGTGCAAAAGTGACACGCCGAGACGTCCTCCTCAAGCGATGCAATGCGGGCCGATATCCAAGTGGATATCGGCCCGTTTTTGCACGTCGCTAAGGTACCCACGTTGGCATCAGCGGCCTTATTCGCGCCCACCGATGCCCTTAGCCGCCTTTGGGAGCATTCGATAGCAAAATATTTCACGAATTATATTGACATATGAACATGCGCTCATATACTCGAAAGTAAGTTATATGAGCGCATGTTCATATGAAAGGATATTGTAATGAGCGAACAAGCTGATGAAATGAAGTCCGGCATCGACACCAGCATCGTGCCCGACGTCCCCACCACTTGCTCGCCCGAGGACCTTCCCGACGAGGAGCTGCTGTACGACCTTGCCGACCTGTTCAAGGTCTTTAGCGACACCACGCGTATCAAGATCCTTTACGCCCTCATGGGCCGCGAACTCTGCGTGGCAGACATCGCCGAAGCGACCGCGACCTCGCAGTCTGCTGTGTCACACCAGCTGCGCACGCTCAAGCAGTCACACCTGGTCAAATTCCGGCGCGACGGCCGCAACATCCTCTACTCGCTCGCCGATGATCATGTCTATACCATGCTCAACCAGGGCATGAGCCATATCTGCGAATAGCGACCAACCACGGTACCAGCGCGGCCTGCACCCAAGCCGCAAAAACGGGAAAGGAACCCACCATGAAAAAGCAGTTCAAGCTCGACGAGATCGACTGCGCCAACTGTGCGCGTGAGCTTCAGGACGAGCTGGCCAAGCTCAAAGGCGTCAAGTCCGTTTCGGTCAACTTTATGACCCAGAAGTTGACGCTCGAGGCCGACGACGCCGAGTTCGACGAGGTTCTGGACCGCGTCGTGGAGTTTACCGCCGACGCCGAGCCGGACTGCGAGATCATTCTCTAGCCTGCGCATACGCTGACCCGCAAGGCCGCGCTTGCCGCGGCCTTTGCTCGCGAAGTTATATGAGCGAGTGTTCATACATTCAAATGGGAGGTTTGAATCATGGCAGCCGCCGATCCCACAAAGAAAAAGAAGAAGCGCAAGAAGAAAGAGTCCCTTGAGCATAAGCGCAACCGTATCCTGGTAGCGCTAGGCATTTTTGCGGTGGTGTACGCCCTCGACGAGCTCGGTACCCTTACCGCCGCATTCGGCACCCCGGGTGACATCTACGCCAGCTTCGTGCTGTTCCTGGTGCCGTTTTTGATTGCCGGCTACGACGTACTGCAAAAGGCATTCAATAACATCCGCCGCGGCAAAGCCTTCGACGAAAGCTTCCTCATGGCGGTCGCGACCATCGGCGCATTTGCCATGGTGCTCTTCCCCGACACCGATCCGCACATGGCCGAAGGCGCCGCCGTCATGCTGTTCTATCAGGTCGGCGAGCTGTTCCAGGCATATGCCGTGGGCAAAAGCCGCAAGTCGATCAGCGCCATGATGGACATCGCGCCCGATTATGCCAACGTCGAGCAACCCGACGGCACACTCGAGCAGGTCTCCCCCGATGACATCGCCGTCGGCACCGTCATCGTCGTCAAGCCCGGCGAGCGCGTGCCCATCGACGGCGTCATCGTCGAAGGCGAAACGCAGCTCGATACCGCCGCCCTTACCGGCGAGTCGGTCCCCCGCCCGGCCAAAACCGGAGACGATATCATCAGCGGCTGCATCAACATGACGGGTCTCATCCACGTGCGCACCACCAAGCCCTTTGGCGAGTCCACCGTCGCACGCGTCCTGGAACTCGTGGAAAACGCCAGCGAAAAGAAGGCGCGTACCGAGAACTTCATCACGCGCTTCGCCCGCGTTTACACGCCCGCTGTCACCGGCGCGGCTGCGGTGCTCGCACTCGGCGGCGGCCTGGTCACCGGCGCCTGGTCCGACTGGATCCTGCGCGGCCTGACCTTCCTGGTCGTCAGCTGCCCGTGCGCGCTCGTGATTAGCGTGCCGCTCAGCTTCTTTGGCGGCATCGGCGGCGCATCCAAGCTGGGCGTCCTCATCAAGGGCTCCAACTACCTCGAGACGCTCGCCGATGTGGATACCGTCGTCTTTGACAAGACCGGCACGCTCACCAACGGCACGTTTTCGGTCGTGGCGGTACACCCCGAGGCCGGCTATACCGAGCAGTCACTGCTCGAAGTCGCGGCCCTTGCCGAGTCGTTCTCCGACCATCCCATCGCGCAGTCGGTACGCACCGCCTTCCAGGGCGAGCTCGATCCCAAACGCGTAAGCGACTCCACCAATGACGCGGGCCATGGCGTGACGGCGAATATCGACGGCAAGCGCGTCATCGTCGGCAATGCCAAGATGCTTGCTGCGGCCGGTATCGAAGCGCCCAATTGCGAGGTCGTCGGTACGATCCTCCATGTACTGGTCGATGACACGTACGCCGGCCATATCGTAATTGCCGACACCATAAAGACCGATGCCGAGCAGACGATTCGCGACTTGCACGCTGCCGGCGTCAAGCGCACCGTCATGCTCACGGGCGACCGCGAGGAAGTGGCTGCTGCGGTGGCCAAGCGGCTGGGGCTCGACGAGTTCCACGCGCAGCTGCTGCCGGGCGACAAGGTCGAGCAGGTAGAAAAGCTTCTGGCTGCGAAGGCTAAGAACGACAAGCTTGCCTTCGTCGGCGACGGCATAAACGACGCGCCTGTACTTATGCGCTCCGACATAGGCATAGCGATGGGCGCGCTCGGCTCGGACGCGGCAATAGAGGCGGCCGATATAGTGCTTATGGACGACGATCCGGCTAAGATATCGCTTGCAAAAAAAATCTCGGTTCACACGCTGAAAATAGTCCGTGAAAACATTGCGTTTGCCCTTCTTGTGAAAGCCGTTTGCCTTGTGCTCAGCGCAGTAGGCATTGCAAATATGGGAGTCGCCATATTCGCCGATGTCGGAGTTATGGTTGTAGCGGTTATCAACGCCACAAGAGCACTTCGATTAAAGAATAAAACCGAATAATATTGACATAAAACGACTTTGTGATTATAATATTCAATGCTGTTAAAAGCACACCGTTCGGGGCTTCACCGAGGTGTGCTTTTTATATCGTAGGGAAGAAAACGCAGGAAGAAAAAATGACGCAATTTCAAAACAGTTTTAAAATTGACCGCACT
>USQE01000029.1 GCA_900556675.1 uncultured Collinsella sp. | reverse complement strand
GAGGTCCATGATGATGTCGGACTTAAAGATGCGCGGGTAGTCCTCCTTCAGGCAGTTGAGGATCTTGCCGCGGACGGGCATAACACCCTGGAACTCGGCATCGCGCGACGTTCGAATGGCGCCTGCTGCCGAGTCACCCTCTACGATGTAGATCTCGCGGCGGCTCTTGTCCTTGGAGCGGCAATCGATGAACTTTTGCACACGGTTGGCCATGTCGGTCTTCTGCTGCTCGGCGTTCTCGCGCGAGCGCTTGTTGATGAGCACCTGCTCCATGATCTTGTTGGCGGCATCTTTGTTCTCGATCAAGTAGGTCGAGAGGCGCTCCTTAAAGAATGCCGTCATGGCCTGCTGGATAAAGCGGTTATTGATGGCCTTCTTGGTCTGGTTTTCGTAGGACGTCTGGGTGGAGAAGCAGTTGGTCACCAGTACCAGGCAGTCCTGGACATCTTGCCACTTAATGCCGCTCTCGTTTTTGTTGTACTTGCCCTGTTGCTTGATGTAGGCATCGATGGCGCTGGTCAGAGCACTGCGGGCGGCCTTCTCGGGCGAACCGCCGTTCTCGAGCCACGATGAGTTGTGGTAGTACTCTTGCATCGTGAAGGTGCGCGAGAAGCACATGCACGCGGTGATCTTTACGTTGTAGTCGGGCAGGTCCTCGCGGTCGCGACCACGACGGTCGGCCTCGATAAAGAAGGGCTCGGTGAGGTAGTCGGTACCGACCTTCTCGAGCACGTAGTCCTCGATGCCCTTGGGATAGCAGAAGTCCTCTTCGGAAAACTCGCCATCGTCGCCTTCGATGCGCAGGCGGAAGGTCACGTTGGCGTTGACCACCGCCTGACGGCGCATGGTCTCGCGATACCAATCGTGGGGAATGCTAATCGAGGTAAAGACCTCAAGATCGGGGCGCCACTTGATAGTGGTGCCGGTGCGGTTCTCGTCGCTGGGCTCAATCTCGAGTGCCTTCTTCTTGGCGCCGACAACCTTACCCTTCTTAAAGTGCAGAGAGTACTTGTTGCCATCGCGCCAAACCGTGACGTCCATGTATTCGGAGGCGTACTGGGTCGCGCAGGAGCCCAGGCCGTTGGTGCCGAGCGAGAAGTCGTAGTCGCCACCCTGGTTGTTGTTGTATTTGCCGCCGGCGTAGAGCTCGCAAAAGACAAGTTCCCAGTTAAAGCGTTTCTCGGAGGGGTTCCAGTCGAGCGGGCAGCCGCGGCCGTTGTCCTCTACCTGAATGGAGCCATCGCGAAAGGCGGTAAGGGTGATGAGCTTGCCGTAGCCCTGGCGCGCCTCGTCAACGGCGTTGGACAGAATCTCGAAGGCAGCGTGTGCACAGCCATCGAGTCCGTCCGAGCCAAAGATAACGGCAGGGCGCAGGCGTACGCGCTCCTCGTCCTTGAGCTGGCGGATACTGTCGTTACCATAGTTTGCGGTGTTTTTTGCCATACTCGCTCTCTCGGTGCTCCCTTGCTGCGCTTAAGTCATATAGATAGTCAAGGTAGCATAGCCCAGCCCACAGACGATTCCAACCAACACGAAATCCATCGAACAATCGTTCGGAGTTCGATGGAGATTCGTTTACTCGGACAAAACCGAGTCGGCTCTGTCCGAGTAAGTTTGAATAGCGAACTGAAGTTATAATGTCCGCATAGTGACGATGACGAATATGGTTTTCATAATGACAGATATAGTTGACATCTTCTGATGGATGCAATATATTTCTGTCATGTTGCAACGGATATCTGTCCATTACTACGAAAGGAACTCCATGCCGGGCAAAAGGAACCTACGCATGAAGGCGGCGCGCGCGGCGGTTGGCCTTTCGCAAGCTGACCTGGCCGAGGCCGTGGGCGTTACGCGCCAGACCATCGGCCTGATCGAGGCGGGCGGCTACAACCCCACGCTCAATTTGTGCGTGGCAATCTGTAAAGCGCTACGCGTTACGTTGAACGACTTGTTTTGGGAAGACGAGAGCGACGTCGACCCTGACGCTCTTTAGGAGTTCGCTATGAAATTTGAAGATTTAAAACTCGTGCAAAAGTGGCGTGAATATGCCGGCCCAAAGGATGAGCGCCTGGAGGCCGAGAGCGCGAAGATCTACAAGATTGGTTTCGTGCTGCTTTCGTTTGGCATGTTGATGATCTTTTTCTACCAGTTTATAGCTCGACAGGTTGCGTGGGTTCACAGCGACACCAGTGAAATGCCGCATGGCTTTGCAACGCCGTTCGAGGCAGCCATGTATTTGTGGCTCGTTCTCGTGATGTTGATTTGCGCAGGACTGCAAACGCGGAAGGGCTGTGTCGATACCAATCGTTTTGGGCAAACCGAGCATCTTCCTGTTGGATATTTCCTGCTTGTCAGCGGTCTTAGCGGCGCCGCGTTCGCTCTTGTTATTGCCGCAATGCGCTGTATCGCTGAGGCGCAGATCGTACCGCTCGAAAGCGTCTTTTGGTTGGCGAACCTGGCCACGGGCGTGTTCTGCGGCGCGACGATTTTCGCGGCCACGTTTGCTGCCCTGTGCACAACGTTTTTCACGGCGAAAAGACGCCGTGCCAAGCTCGAGGCAGAACTCGACTCCTCTGATGACATCTAATGCGTAATGGGCTGGCTCTGGGTATCCAGAACCAGCCCATTTGATGTTCGATGAGCCGAGTCGGCGTCTCTCACAAAAGTAACTAGGAGCTAGCGAGGCCTATCCGAATTGGCCTCATTGGCGGTGTCGGCTTCGAGTGCCGTGCGGCGGGCGCTGTAGGCGACAAGGCCGGCACCAGCCGCGGCGAGTGCTGCTGCGGCTGCCGTCAGGGGGATGTTGCTGTCACCCGTTCCAGCAAGCGCGCCTGCTTTTCCAGAACGCTTGCTGTTACCGCGGTCCTTGCCGCTGCCAGAGCTGCTGCCGCCACCGGAGCTGCCTCCCGTGCCGGAACCGCCGCCGCTCGAGCCGCCATCGCCGTCTGCTGTCATCGGGGCGTCGTGAAGTCCTGTCGTATCCGCGCTGTCGCATACGCCGACCTGAACTTCTGAGCGTTCGCATGACGCGTCGGGCACATGAAGCTCGTGCAGTACGGCACCCAGTGCCGAGTTCGCGCCCGGTCGAATTTCCTCGAGCGTTACGGGATCGAGCGCCACCAGATTACGCGCCTTCGCATACAGCGTTACGCGTTTGCCTACTTCGTCGCTCCAGCTCTCGGGGATGGCGAAGCTCATGCGGAACTGTGCCGTGCAACCCGGTGCCAGCACGGCGTTGCCGTTGTCGGCTACCAGCGGGTGCGTTGCAAAACGTGCGCCCAGCGTCTCGAGCGCGTACTTCACGTGTGCCATGTCGTTGGCCGAAGCGTCCTCGGCAAGCTCTGGATCGTAGATTGAAGCCATGCGTGCGTTCAGTCCGAATCCGATGGAAGCGCTGGAGAACGGCTGGCTGGAGCCCTCTCGGTACAGATCGATCGTGCCGGCGGTCAGCAAGGTGTTGCCGTCGTTTCGCACCGTGACCATGAAGGATTCGCCTGCTGCTCCGGGCACCACCGCGCCCGAGGTGGCGACCGCGCCTGTCGGCGTCGCGCATGCCACCAAGGGTACTTCGATGCCGTGCAGCTCTGCCTCGCTCTTCTCCGCGCTCACAATGTGCGTGGCGAGCGCGGAGAGCATGCCTCCCGACGTAAAAAATGTCGTTATCTGATCGACGGGATGGTCCAGCTCGCACATCACGAACGGCTCCGTGAACAGATCGCCTGCCAAGGTGCTGGCGAAGATGCGGAAGTGCTTGCCCATTACTGCTACCGGGTTGCCTTCTTCGTCGTAGGTTTGTCCCACCTTGCCATCGGTATTCTCTACATAGAGCACGCACCTGCCGTTGTTGCTTACGCTAAACGATGCCGGGCCACAGCCTGCGGCGCCCACGGGCTGCGTTGCAAATGCCGATGCGCTTCGCGTCCAAGTAATATGCTGCAGCTGTTCGTTGACGGTTGCCAAAAAGCCCGAATGTTGTGGCCACGGCACCGCACGGGGTACCGTGGCGTCTGGTGGCATAACGCCCCAGCCCGCAATGGACTGGCCGATCACGGCGTACGATGCGCAGCCGCAACCGTCTGCAGTCTCGTACGCAACGGGCACCACCATTTTGCCGTTGATATTTACGGGCTCGCCCAGCTCGATACTCGACGGTGCTTGTGGAAAGCGGAGAACTTGGCGGAACGTCAGGCTGTCGCCCGCAACGTCCGACCACAGGGTAAAGCACTCCAGCGCAACCTCGGCCTCGCTGCCGAGCGCCTTTTCTGCGGTGGTTCCGCGGCGGTGGAGGTAGGCACCCGACAGACGTCCGTCGACCAGCATCTTGCCCACCGTGATGCGCGGGCACTGCAGGCAATGGTAGCCATCCTCTTGCAGGCGGCCGCGCGAAATGCTGCGCCATGACGTATGCGACACCACGCGAACTCCGCCGTTGCTTATGCGCAGGCGCACAACGGACAGTATGCCGGATGTGCTCGCCGCATCGAAAAGGGTGTTGTCGCCGTCGCGGCGCTCGCCCGAGACCAGCAACACGTAGGCGTCCTGGTTTCCTCTTCCGTCCGTATATTCCACCACGTCGAAGTCGTAATCGTATATTCCGTCGCGCTCCACGTCGTTCTCGCCAAACCCAAGGGGAAAGTCCACGGGCATGGGGGCGGACCACGTGCCGTTTGCCTTTGTGTGCACCACCAGGCGCGAGCGGCCATTGTCGCCGTAGCGCACCGAGGCGATACGGAACAGGCATTCTACGCCGGCAATCATTGCCAGCTTCATGTGGGCTTCGCTGAGCACGCCAGTAAACAGCACGTTGTCGCTCGAGGGCTTGATGCCGCCACGCTCGTCCTCCGATACACCAGCAGAATTGGTGTTGGGGTATGCAACGGCGTTCGCCGCCTGCCTGATATGGGTGTACTCATACATCGGCGCGGCGTTTTCGTCGTTGTCTATCAGTGCGTGGACGAAATGCTCGACCTGTCCCGTGTCGTCGCTTTCTGCATCCGCCTCGAGCTCAATGCACGTGACCGCTTGATCCCAATCGCGCACGACAGGCGCGACGTTTACGGCAGTGGCCTTAACCTCGGCGCGTGCGAGCAGCTCGGCGTTGGTGACGATGGTGGCCGATGCGATAAATTGCGGCACGCCGCCCGCCTTGATGTTGCCGGGCGTGCCGAAGCGGGCATCCAACGTGTAAGGCGTATCTCCACCCAATGCGAGCTCAGAGCGCTGGAGCACATACTGGTTGCCATTGTTCACCGACATATTCCACGAATCGAGGAGTGTGGGCCACGACCCCGACCAAGCCTTGGTGGTCCACTTGAACATTACGAACTGGAGTATCACATCGACATCGACGTCTGCACCTACGCGCAGTCGCGGAAGCTGGTGTCCATCTGCCTTCTCGTACCCAATGAACAGCGTGAGGGATGCGGCGCCGCGCACGGCAGACGAAGCGACGCCTGCAACGCCGGCGCCAAAGGTGACGGCAAGCCCGATCTGGATGGTGAATGAGCCCGAGGTGTTTGAAAAGTCGAGCGAAATGTTTTTAAAAAACGCCGCGCCGCTGCCGTGCGTGTGGGCACCCACGGCGAGCGCCAGCTTCGCCAGCACCCAGGGGTTGACGTTTAGGAAAAACGGCACCGGTCCTAGGGTAAACTGCTCGGTCCAATTGAGGTCGGTTCTTACCTGGAAGAGGGCCTTAATATTGCCGTATGCGGGGTCGTTGTTGTTACCCCAGGTTTTGCCCACCCAATCGTAGGCGAGCGAGCCGTACAGCTGTGTGGCGATATCCATCGTGAACAGCAGCGTGCAATGGTGGCGAAGGAGCTTGGTGTTTCTTGGATCGGTGCCCGAACCGGCACTCATGCTTTTGTACTGATTCCACTTCCCCTCCATCTCGTCGAGGTAGCGGTTTGCTTGCTTGGTGCCCGACTCGCGCGGTGACTTCTTCCAGTACTCCGGATCCGGATTGCCCGAATCGTTCATGTAGCCGACCGGCTTGTATCCTCCGCCAAACAGCACGTATCCGGCAAACGAGAAATCGAACAAAATGGGGAACGAGGGCATCCAGCACGTGAACTTATTGCCGCCGATGCCGGGAAACGCCGCCGGGAAATCAAACGGAGTGATCTCTTGGTCCATGGTAGTGGGGACGATAGTGGTCGATCCGGATTCCGCCTTTGCCGCCGGCGCGGTAACAACGGCCATAGGGGATGAGAGCGTGTAGGTTTTGCCCTGGTAGTCGAGGACAAAGCGCAGCTTGCACCCTTCTTCCAGAAGGTTTGACGCTGCATCGAGGAACTTGTCTTCGAGCGTGAACGTCGCCAGATTATTCGTGCCCGATGCGCTGGCCTTGATCTGACCGATCTGCGTGACGGTTTCGGGTGAGCTGCCCGCGGCAGGCGTCACTTTGTTGATGTGCAGCGTTGCCTGTCCACCCTGCGGCAGATGCGCCTGCACGGTAAAGGCGTGCGTGTCGGGTTGCTCGTTTGCCGTGTCGTCCTTAGGCATTGCCATAAACGTGGCATTGGCGTACTGGATGTCCCATTCGTCGAACGTGAGCTGTCGAAAGTACGGCTCGCCATCGGAAAGCGGACGCGTGGGCGCGGTTATGGCGGTGCCGCCCTGGATACGCGCAAGGGGAATCTCGACATCGCGGTAGCCTGCCGTGCTAATGGAGATGCCGCCGTTAAAGTCGTATGCGTCGAGAAGCGTTGCCTCGTCCATGTAGCCTTCCGAAAGCGGCGCGACCTCAAAGATGGCCGTGCCTTCGTCATCGGTCGTGGCGGTGAGCTGCTTGCCTGCGGCATAGCGCGATGTGAGCGTGACCTGGGCACCCGCGATGGGCGTATTTTTGTTGGCGACGTCGACCACGACCACACCAAACATGGTGCGCGAGAGAACGAGCACCCTGAAGGGGTCTTTTTCGTCGGCATAGGCTTCGGTGGGCGCGAACGGCAATATGAAGGCGTTTGCGCTTCCCGGCACGCGCGGCAACATAATGCTCGCCAGCGAGGACGCTCCGGCAACAAGTAGCGAACGGCGATCAAGCATCTTTGGCTCCCATCCCGCAGGTATCGGTGGAAATAATCCTATTTTGCGAGAAGGTGCCTCGTGGCGGTAGTGCCGTTCGATGGCCAAAATGTCCAATTTGAGTGCGCGAAAGCGTCAGGCCCCCGGAGGGCTTTCGATACGCCGGGCAGTCTGGCCGCTAGCGCAACATGTGGGCAATCAGCTCGGCGCGAGTTCCGATACCAAGCTTGGCATACACTCCTGATAGGCGGTTTTTAACGGTGCCCGGCGATACTCCCATGTGGCGTGCGATTTCGGCGTTGGTCCATCCGCGGCAGGCGAGCATGGCCATGGTGAACTCCGTGGTCGTTAAATCGTCGGCCACGTCCTCGCCCGAATCGGGGTTGTGGATGCGCCGCCAGCCGTAGCTGAATCGATACGTAATCTCGATGATGCGAGCGAAATCGTCGGGGTATTGCGATTTTAGGCATGCCTCGATGAGTCCCTGCAAAAGGCCGTGGTGCTCGCCGATGAGTTCGATAAGGCCGTCGGGGCGCGCGATGTTCCAAGCAGCTCCGAAGTGCGTTTTTGCGGCGTCGATGTCCTTGAGGCTCATGCATGCCATGGAAGCCGCCAGGTGCAGGAACAGTTCCGAGATGGGATAGCTTCCCTGTTTCATGATCAGGGCATTTTCCACCATGCCCAGGCTGCGGCCGTATTCGCCGCGCAGATACAAGGCGTGCGCCATCACGTAGCTGGCGAACAGGCGCAGGCCTTCGGGCAGATGCGCCGCAAGCGGATAAAACTCTTCGGCGGAATACGGGGAAGGCAAGTGCAGCAGGACGCTCGCGGCAGAGGCGAACAGGATATGCATGGCGTGGACGGCAGGCGATTCATCGTCAGGTGGCGTATCGAGGATGCCCGCAAGGCACCGGCGGGCATCGGCGATACGGTTGAGCGACAGACTGGCATATCCGCAGATAAAGCATGCGGAATAGCGCAGTGCGGGGTCGGTGGCGTCAAGATAGGGGCGTGCTGTCTCGGCGGCGAGCGTGGCCTGTCCGCGAAAGTACAGTGCTTCTGCCGTGGCGATGGTGCGTGAATCGGGGTCGGAAATGCCTGCAACCGCAGCGTCAATCTGCCCCGGCACAAAGGCGGTGCACATCAACGGCATGGGAATGCGCGGGTAGCCATCGCAGTCCATCTTCCATCTCCCATCAGGTGGCAACAATGCAGCAATTGTACTCCTGTTGCTCGGGGCCCCTTTCGTTTTACTGTTCGGTTAACGCTGCGGATCGTTTTGGAAGGCTTACGAGCATGGTAGTCCCGTTCTCGGAACTTGCTTCGACCTCTACCGTGCCACCGTGAAGCGCTGCAATCTCCCAAACGAGCGCTAGCCCGAGTCCTGCGCCGCCGTATGCCCTGCTGCGGGATTTATCCAGGCGAAAGAACGGTTGGAAGATGCTCTCACGGTATTGCTTGGGTATTCCCGGGCCCTGGTCTTCGACTCGCAGGAACACGTTGCTGTCGTTGTCGCGGATGGAGACGTTGACAATCGAGCCGGGGCGGCTGTAACGGATGGCGTTTTCGACCAGATTGAACACCAGCCGATAGAGGAGCGTGTCGCTCCCGATTACTAAAGCGTCTCCAGCACAATTGAGGGCTATGCCTTTATTTTCGGCAAGTGGTGCAAGGTCGGTGAGAACCTCTTCGGACAAGGGACCAAGTTCAACATCGTCCTCGCAAGGAACGCTGCGGAGCTCACTCATCTCGAGCAATACCTTGGTCATTCGAGACATGCGCTCGGTTTGTTCTTGTAACAGACCGAGCAGCTCGGCTGTTTCGGGTTGCAAACCGGAGTGCTCGGAGATGAATAGTTCAATCTGTGCTTGCATAAGGGCGAGCGGGGTGCGCAGCTCGTGGGCGGCGTTGCCGGTAAACTGACGCTGTGCAGAGAACCCTTCGCCAAGACGGGCGATCATGTCGTTGAAAGAGGCGCTGCATCGTTGTAGCTCGGTGGGCACATCTTCACTGAGTCTGATTTCGCTTAGGTTGTCAGGCTGCACGCGCTCTACCTGGGCGGCAAAATCCCGTAGCGGTTTGAGTGCACGGCCGCTTGCAAAGTATGCCAGCGCGCCGCCAAGGAGTGTGACTCCAGCCGTGATGCACCAGGCTGTCGTGCCAAAAGATTCCTGTGCGTCGTTTACGACGATCGTGACCTCGTCATCGAGGGCTGCTTTTGTTGGGTCAAACGCCTGGGGCGAATCCGCGCCGGCAGCGGTAAAGGCCGAGATGTCGCTGCCGATGGCATCCATGTAGCGCATGCCCGCATAGCCGACCAGGCAGTTCGTCAGCACGCACGCTGCGCACGTGAGCAGCGCCGTCATAATCGTTATGCGCCATTGCAGCGAAAGCCTTTTCATTCGCTATCCTCCATAACGTAGCCCTCTCCAATCCGATTGCGAATCGGGTCGTATCCCAAAGCGCTGCGTAGCTTTTTGCGGAGTGACGAGATATGAACGCGGGTTGCGTTGCTAAAGCTGTTCACGCTGCTATCCCAAACGTGCTCGATAAGCTCTTCTTGACTTACCGGACGCCCCTGATTAAACATCAGGTATTCCAAGATTCCCGTTTCCTTGCGCGTAAGAGATAGGGCCTCGCTGTCCACGGAAGCGATGCGCGCCTTGGTGTCAAAGCTGAGCTTTCCGCAGGTTAATACTATGTCGCTTTGTGTAAAGCGTCTGAGGGTAAGGCTGCGAATCCTTGCCGCAAGCTCGTCCAGATGAAACGGCTTGGCGAGGTAATCGTTGGCGCCGGCATCCAGACCCGTCACCTTATCCTCCACCTCGCCGCGAGCCGAGAGGATCAGCACAGGTGTCTCTCTGTCGGTCTGCCGCAGGGTGCGCAGCACCGTCATGCCGTCCTTTTTCGGCAGGTTCAGATCAAGAAGTACCAGATCGTAGCGCTCCACGCCCAGAAGTGCCAGCGCCTTTTCCCCGTCATAACAGTAGTCCACGCTGTAGGCCAGCCGCCGCAGGCTGCGGACGATGGTCTCGCACAGGGCGCGTTCATCTTCAATTACTAAAAGGTGCATGAGAGCCCTCCTTTTTATTTCTTCGTTTTTGTGTTGCTTTCATTATAGCAAAAATAGATAAGGTTTGCGTTAAGTTTTCGTTCTTAACAGAGACTTTAACTCTCCCGCGCTATGATGGGGGCAG
>USQE01000028.1 GCA_900556675.1 uncultured Collinsella sp. | reverse complement strand
ATATCGCCAAGAAACTGCAGGAGCAGCTCACGAGCCTCTCCGCGACGGTCGATACGCATGAGGTTTCAACGGTCGACGAGGTAGGCGACGGCATCGCGCGCGTCTCCGGCCTCAAGAGCGCCATGGCAGGCGAGCTTCTGGAGTTCAAGAGCTCCGATACCGGTGAGACCGTCTTCGGCCTTGCCCAGAACCTTGACCGTGACGAGGTCGGCGCCGTTCTGTTCGGTGCCGTCGACTCCATCAAGGAAGGCGACGAGTGCCGCACCACTGGCCGCGTTATGGATATCCCCGTGAGCCGTGCCATGCTCGGCCGCGTCGTCAATCCGCTCGGCCAGCCCATCGACGGCCTGGGCGACATCGTCGCTACGCACCGTCGCCCCATCGAGTTCAAGGCTCCCGGCGTCATCGATCGTACCCCGGTGTGCGAGCCGGTTCAGACCGGTCTGCTCGCTATCGACTCCATGGTGCCTATTGGCCGCGGTCAGCGTGAGCTCATCATCGGTGACCGTAAGACCGGTAAGACCGCCATCGCCATCGACGCTATCCTCAACCAGCGCGGCAAGGGCATGGTCTGCATCTATGTCGCCATCGGCCAGAAGGCCTCCACGGTTGCCAACATCCGCGAGACCCTCGCTCAGCACGGTGCGCTCGACTACACCATCATCGTTTCGGCCACCGCTGCCGATTCCGCCCCTATGCAGTACATCGCGCCTATGGCCGGTGCCGCTATTGGCGAGTTCTTTATGTACAACGGCGAGGACGGCAAGCCCGCCAGCGAGACCAACCCCGGCGGCCACGTGCTCGTCATCTACGATGACCTGTCCAAGCAGGCTGTGGCCTACCGTCAGATGTCGCTGACGCTGCATCGTCCGCCCGGACGCGAGGCCTATCCTGGCGACATCTTCTACCTGCACTCTCGTCTGCTCGAGCGTGCCGTCAAGATGTCCAAGAAGAACGGTTACGGCTCCATGACGGCACTGCCGATCATCGAGACCCAGGACGGCGACGTCTCGGCCTACATTCCGACCAACGTCATTTCCATTACCGATGGTCAGATCTACCTGCAGTCCGAGCTCTTCTTCCAGGGTCAGCGCCCGGCAGTCGACGTGGGTATCTCCGTGTCCCGCGTCGGTGGCGATGCGCAGACCAAGGCCATGAAGCAGGTCGCCGGCAACCTCCGTCTGGACCTCGCTTCCTATCAGGAGCTCGCTGGCTTTACGCAGTTCGGCTCCGACCTCGACGAGGCTACTCAGAAGCAGCTGACCCACGGTGCTCGCATGACCGAGCTCCTGAAGCAGCCGCGTTACAAGCCGTTTGAGGTTGGCGAGCAGATCGTTACGCTGTTCGCTGGCAACGAGGGCTTCCTGGATGACCTGGAGATCGCCGACGTGCTGCCTTTCCGTGCCGAGCTCATCGAGTACATGGACAATGGCTTTGGTTCGCTGCTCGACAAGGTTCGCGCCAAGAAGATCGATGATGACACCAAGGCTGAGCTCTTGCGCGTCATCGGCGACTTCAAGCAGCAGTTCATGGCCAAGCACCATTCGGATGTTTCTGGATCAGAGGAGAACTAAGCCCCATGGCCAACCTTCGCGACATTAAGAAGCGAATCTCCTCGGTTACCACGACCAAGCAGATCACGCGCACGATGGAGATGGTCTCTACGGCCAAGATTCGTCGTGCCCTCGATCGCTCCAAGCAGGCCGAGCCCTATAAGGAGGCGCTGACCGACGTCATGTTGACGGTCGCCGGCGACGCCTCCTGTTCGGGCACCGATCCCATGCTGCAGAAGCATGAGAGCGTCAAGCATGGCCTGATTGTCGTTATTGCCTCGGACCGCGGCCTTGCCGGCGGTTTCAATACGACGGTGGAGCGCACGGCCGAAAAGCTCGCCGCTTCTTGGGCGAACGACGGCATCGAATGCGAGATCATCGCGTGCGGGCGTAAGCCGGCCACGTATTTCCGTGACCGCGCAAACGTTGTCATGCACTTTGAGGGCAACTCCTCTGAGCCCGATTTCAATCAGGCCCGCATGATCTCCTCTCATATCTGCGATGCGTATCGTGCCGGTGAGCTTGACCGTGTCGAGCTTGTCTACCACCACGCCAAGAACCGCGTGGATCAGGAGCTTCGCGTCGAGCATCTGTTGCCGCTCGACCCCGAGATGATCGCTATGGCCCACGGTCCGCGTAAGAACGAGACCGACGCCCCTAAGCGCATCTCGTCCACGTTCGAGTTCGTGCCCTCTCCCGAGCATGTTCTCGGCAAGCTTGTGCCGTCTTATATCCTGACGGTCATCTACCAGGCCCTGATCGATTCGGCGGCTGCCGAGCAGGGTGCACGCCGCAAGGCCATGCACTCCGCGACGGAAAACGCCACCGCGATCATCTCGACCCTTACCCGCACGTATAGTCGCGTGCGCCAGGCTTCGATCACGACCGAGATTAACGAGATCGTCGGCGGAGCCTCAGCATTGGAGGAACAGTAATGGCTAATAACACCGTAAAGCTTGCGGTCGAGGAAGCCACCAAGAAGACGACTGCCGGTGATGGTCGCATCGTGCGAATCATCGGCCCTGTCGTCGACGTCAAGTTTGACGGCGCGGTGCCCCCGATCTACAACGCGCTCACGGTCGAGGCCGAGACCCCGATCGGTCATCTGAGCACGATCCTCGAGGTCGAGAGCCAGCTTCCGGGCGGCGTCGTCCGCACGGTCGCCATGTCCTCGACCGACGGCCTGCAGCGCGGCCTCATCGCCACCGATACCGGTGAGCCCATGAAGATGCCCGTTGGTCCCAAGACGCTCGGCCGCATTTGGAACGTCATGGGCAAGCCCGTCGACGGCAAGCCCATGCCCGAGGTGGAGGAGTTCTACCCCATCCACCATGCAGCGCCCCGTTTCGACGAACTCACCACCAAGACCGAGATCTTCGAGACCGGCATCAAGGCCGTCGACCTGCTCGAGCCCTACATCCGCGGCGGCAAGACAGGTCTGTTCGGCGGCGCCGGCGTCGGCAAGACCGTTCTGATCCAGGAGCTCATCAACAACCTCGCCCAGGAGCACGGCGGCACCTCGGTGTTCACCGGCGTCGGCGAGCGTACCCGCGAGGGCACCGACCTGTTCCTCGAGATGAGCGAGTCTGGCGTTATCGACAAGACCTGCTTGGTCTATGGTCAGATGAACGAGCCGCCCGGAGCGCGTCTGCGCATCGGTCTGGCCGGCCTTACCACCGCTGAGTACTTCCGCGATCGTGGCCAGGACGTCCTGCTGTTCATCGACAACATCTTCCGCTTCTCCCAGGCCGGTTCCGAGGTTTCCGCCCTTCTGGGCCGTATGCCGTCCGCCGTTGGCTACCAGCCCACGCTGGCTACCGAGATGGGCGACCTCCAGGAGCGCATCACCTCGACCAAGACGGGCTCCATCACCTCCGTTCAGGCTGTCTACGTCCCCGCAGACGACCTGACCGACCCGGCTCCCGCCACGACGTTTACGCACCTCGACGCCACTACGGTTCTTTCGCGCAGCATTTCGTCGCTCGGCCTGTTCCCGGCCATCGACCCGCTCGCGTCTTCCTCCGACGCCCTCGACCCCTCGATCGTCGGCGAGGAGCACTACCGTGTCGCCGTTAAGGTCCAGGAGCTCCTGCAGGAGTACTCCGACCTTCAGGACATCATCGCCATTCTGGGTATGGACGAGCTGTCCGAGGAGCAGCGCCTTACGGTCAACCGCGCTCGTAAGATTCAGCAGTTCCTCTCGCAGTCCTTCCACGTCGCCGAGAAGTTCACCGGCAACCCCGGTGTCTACGTCCGCGTCGAGGATACCGTCCGCTCTTTCGCCGAGATTGTCGACGGCAAGGCCGATGACCTGCCTGAGCAGGCTTTCCGCTATGCTTCCACGATTGAGGACGTGCGCGAGCGCGCCCGCAAGATGGGGGAGAAGTAGGTTATGCGTATCCGCATCGTGTGCCCCGTGAGCTGCGCCTATGAGGGCGACGCTGCGTTTGTGTCGATTCCGTCCACGGATGGCGAGTTTGGCGTTCTGCCTGCTCACTCCAGCGAGATCTGCACGATCGACCGCGGTTACGTTCGCGTTTCCGATAAGGCCATGGGCACTGTCGACCACACGTTTGCCGTGGCCGGCGGCTATGCCCAGGTTGCGGACGATGTCGTGACCGTTCTCGCCGAGCGCGCTTGCGATTTGGCGACCGTCGATGCCGACAAGCTTAAAGCTGATATTCAAGGTTTTGAAGAGAAGCTGGGTAATTTGTCGGAGGATGATGCACGCCGCGCCTACCTCTATAATGAAATCGCATGGTGTAAGCTCAAGCTTG
Source organism: uncultured Collinsella sp. (assembly GCA_900556675.1). Taxonomy (GTDB): domain Bacteria; phylum Actinomycetota; class Coriobacteriia; order Coriobacteriales; family Coriobacteriaceae; genus Collinsella. The sequence goes on along the minus strand of USQE01000028.1, from coordinate 6,133 downwards.
CCCAATAGTCAAACGATTTAGCGTTCGACCATTTGCGAACACATCATGCCCGGGATGGCCCAGCCACCCCGGGCATGCTTTTTGAAAGGGTAGACCTTGGATATTATCCGCGTTGAGGGTGGCCACGCCATCGGAGGCTCCGTGCCCGTTTCGGGCGCCAAGAACTCCGCGCTCAAACTCATGGCGGCAACGCTTCTGGCGCCGGGCAAGACGACGCTGCAGAACGTGCCCGATATTTCCGATGTCCACGTGATGGGCAAGGTGCTCAAAGGCATGGGCGCTACGATCGATGTTCTCGACGAACACACGCTCGAGATTGATACCTCTCAGGTCGATTCATGGGAGGCCCCCTACGAGCTCGTTGCCAAGATGCGCGCTTCCACCGCCGTCATGGGACCCCTGCTGGGCCGCTTCCATCGCGCCAAAATTGCCATGCCGGGCGGCTGCAACCTGGGTGCTCGCAAGATCGATATGCACATTCTTGGTCTTGAGGCCCTGGGCGTTGAGTTCGATACCGCCCACGGTTACATCAACGCTAATGCGCCCCAAGGTCTGCGCGGTACCACCGTCACGCTCGAGTTCGCCAGCGTCGGTGCGACCGAGAACCTCATCATGGCCTCTGTGCGTGCACAGGGCACCACGGTTATCGATAATGCCGCCCGCGAGCCCGAGATCGTCGATCTCGCTAACATGCTCAACGAGATGGGCGCCAAGATTGTTGGCGCCGGTACGCCCGTCGTGACTATCGAAGGCGTGGAAGAGCTCCATCCCGTTACCCATCGCGTGGTGGGCGACCGCATCGAGGCCGGTACCTTTATCGTTGCCGGTGCGTTGATGGCCGACGATCGCGGTGTCGACGTCACGGGTTTTTGCCCCATTCACTTGGGCATGGTGCTCAAGAAGATGGAGCTCATGGGTATCGACTGCGAGCGCGTCGAAGATGGCGTCCATGTGAACCGTGCCGAGCGTATCAAGCCGGTCGACATCCAGACGCTTCCGTTCCCCGGTTTCCCGACCGACATGCAGGCGCAGATTATGGTGCTCTCCGCCCTTGCCGACGGCAGTTCCGTTATTACCGAAAATATCTTCGAGAATCGCTTTATGTTTGCCTCTGAGCTGGTGCGCATGGGTGCCGACATTCGTATCGAGAGCCATCATGCCATGATTCATGGCGTCAAGGGCTTCTCGGGTGCACAGGTTACCTCGCCCGATCTGCGTGGCGGAGCGGCCCTCGTCGTAGCGGGCTTGATCGCCGACGGGACGACCGAGGTTTCGGCCATCCATCACATCAAGCGCGGCTACGAGCAGTTTGTCGAAAAGCTGCAGGCGCTCGGCGCGCATGTCGAGCATGCTACCGTCCCCGATCCCGTCATCTACTAATACAGGTTGCCTATGTTTAATAAAAAGCCCCTCGCGGATACCACCGCCCGAAGACCCTCAACTGGTGCGCAGGCCAAGATCTACAGTCGCGATAACGTGGCTCGCTATTCCGAGCGCGCTCGTCAACGTCGTCGTAGCCACACGATTCGTCACGTCGCGCTCATTGTCGTGCTTGGCGTGCTGCTGAGTGCCACTACCGCTGCCGGCCTGTGGTTTGCCACCATTATGGGCAAGCTCGGCGATTCCAATGTCATTACCGACAATCTGCGTCGGGTTCTGGTTGACACCGATGAGGCAAAGGATCCGTTCTACGTGCTGCTTCTTGGCACCGACGGCCGTCCGGGCGAGGATACGTATCGTGCCGACTCGATTATCCTGGCACGCATCGACCCCACGCAAAAGCAGGCGACGCTCATTTCCGTTCCGCGCGACACCAAGGTCGAGTACAAGGGCGAGACCATGAAGATCAACGCCTGCCATACCGTTGGCGGCGCCGAGGCCATGGTCGAGGCGGTCAACGAGCTGTGCGGTGTTCAGATTTCCCACTATGCCGAGGTCAGCTTCGACGGTATGCAGGCGCTGATTGATTCGGTTGGCGGTATCGACATTAACGCAACCGATGATGTTGACGACCCCGAGCACCTGGATATTAAGATTACCGCTGGCCAGCAGCATATGGACGGTGCCACCGCCCTTACCTATGCCCGCTGCCGCTACACCTATGCCGACGGCGATTACACGCGCATGCGCCACCAGCGTCAGGTGCTTGGCGCCCTTGCCAACCAGATTCTCAATAACTTCGATGCCACGAAGATCTTTGGCCTGGTTAATTCGCTGTCCGATATGCTCGTAACCGATATGAGCGTTCAGGATATCGTGGCTACGGTCAACGCCATGCGCGGTATGGATGTCGACGGTATCTACTCGGCCAACCTGCCCTCGTACGCCGACGACAGCACCATGATCGACGGTGTGAGCTACGTCTTTGTCTACGAGGACGAGCTCAAGGAAATGATGGAGCGCGTCGATGCCGGCAAGGACCCCAAGGGTCCCAACACCATGGGCCTTTCCGACGGTTCCAGCTCTACGATCGGCGACCTGAACAACAACACGTCTGACGACTACGCAAATGGTACCGCAACCTCATCGGTCAGCTCTGACGATTCCGATGACTCAAGCGATTCGAGCGATTCGGACTACTACGAAGAGCCCACCGGCGACGGCAACGGCTACGAGGCCAACTACTAAGTTACGCGGTTTTACCAAACCGCGTAACTGCTCGACGCTGCAAACCCGCCAGAGCGGCAATCTGCCTTTCAACTTCGGCGGCATGATCAAAAGATCAATGCCGCCTCGTTTCAAGGCACCTTGCTCGCTCTGGCGGGTTTTCGCTGTCCGCGCCAAAACATCGGCGTTGCCGGAACACTTGGCACTTGGGGACGTTCCTTTTGTGCCGGCAGTTTGGGACACTCCTTGCGTTAAGAGGCTGGCGTGCGTCAACCTATTCTCGTTGCAGTAAAAAAATCGCCCCGTTCTCGGTTGAGGACGGGGCGATTCGTCTTTTGGGCTTATGCAGCCAGTCTTATGCGAAACGGGCGACGAGCTCCTGCAGGACGTCGGTCATCTTGACGAGCGAGCTGACCGGGACAAACTCGTTGACGCCGTGGTAACAGTAGCCGCCTGTCGAGAGGTTGGGGCAGGGCAGGCCGCGGAACGACAGCTGTGCGCCGTCGGTGCCGCCGCGAATCGGCAGTACTTGGGGCTCAACGCCGCAGGCAAGGTAGGCTTCCTTGGCAACATCAATAAGCTCGGGATAGTCACGAACGATCTCGGCCATATTTCGATACTGCTGCTTAATCTCGACCGTTACGCGCTCCTCGCCCAGTCGCTGGTTGAGCAGTGCGGCGGCGGCATTCATCAGCTCGAGTTTCTGCTGGAACTTGGCGGCATCGTGATCACGGACGATATAGCGCGCCGTGGCATGGTCGACCGTTGCCGAGACGCCCTCAAGGTGATAGAAGCCCTCGTAGCCCTCGGTGTATTCCGGGCGCTGCTCGTAGGGGAGCAGGGCGTTGAAGTCGCAGAACAGGTTGCCCGCGTTGACCATGCGCCCCTTGGCGTCACCGGGGTGAATGGACTGGCCCTCAAAGCGAACGGTTGCCTCGGCGGCGTTGAAGCACTCCCACTCAAGCTCGCCAACCGGACCGCCGTCGACCGTGTAAGCGTACTTGCAGCCGAAGGCCTCGATATCCAACAGCTCGGCACCGTGACCGATTTCCTCGTCCGGGCAGAAGCAAATGCCGAGCGCGGGATGGGGCAGGGAGGGATCCTGCGCGATGCGTGCGACAAGCGCCATGATTTCGGCGACACCCGCCTTGTCGTCGGCGCCCAGCAGCGTAGTTCCGTCGGTGCAGACAAGGTCCTCACCCACCAGGTTGTTGAGGGCAGGAAGCTTGGCGGTGCTCATGGACACGGGCTTGCCGTCGACGATGCCGCAAACCAGATCGCCGCCCTCGTAGTGCACGATGTGCGGCGCTACGCCGGCGCCCGGCGCGACCTCGGTGGTATCGAGGTGCGCGATCAGGCCCAGGGCGGGCTTATTCTCGGAACCGGCGCTAGCGGGAATGTGCGCGCAGACATAGGCGTTTTCGGTTACATAGGCATCGGTTGCACCCAGCTCGCGCAGTTCTTCGGCAAGCACGTTGGCAAGGTCGAACTGTACGGTGCTCGACGGCACCTGGTCGCAGTTGGCATCCTCGGACTGCGTGTTGATCTGGACATAGCGCAAAAAACGCTCGAGGACGTCGGGGTCCGTGGTGGTGTTTTCCATAAAGATCGCTCCAATCTTGGTCGTCGTGTGCAACAAGAACTCTAGCACGGTATGCCGCGGCATACCGCGACGCTTGGATGGGGTAGAATCAGCCATTGAGTGCAGAAGGGACGGATGTTCATGGATACGACAAATAGCTCGCGCGAGCTACACCTAACGGTGGCGAACGAAGACTACTTGGAGTGCATGGTTCGCATCGAAAGCGAAGATGGGGAGACCGGCGGCGTGCGGTCGGTCGATATCGCACAGCGCCTTGGCGTCTCAAAGGCATCGGTCAACAAGGCGGTTTCGGCTCTCAAAGCATCCGAGCTTGTCGAACAGTCTCACTACGGCAAAGTTATCCTGACTGACCGTGGGCGCGAGGTCGGCTCGGCTATCTGGTATCGCCATCGTCTGGTCCGCACGTTTTTGGTCCAGGAGCTCGGCGTCGATTTTGAGCGCGCCGATGCCGAGGCCTGCATGATGGAGCATGCGCTTTCCGAGGATACGATGAACCGCTGGCTCGCCTATCTCGAAAAGCAGGGAATCAGCGTCGAGGAATAGCGGGATATATATGGATACGAGTTATTACAACCGCTTTGGTGCCGAGGAACTTACGCGCCGCTTGTCGAGCGAGACCTTGTTGGCGCAGGGCCCCATGGGCAGTGTTCTGTTGAGTGAGATGCCGCCGACATTCCACCGGCGTTTTGGAATCTGGCAGAGTCGCAGACCGTTTCTCGTATCCATCGCTTGTATGTCGCCGCCGGCGCGCAGGTGCTCATTACCAACACCTTTCAGGCATCAAGCTATGCCCTCAAGCACGACCAGATTGCGCCGTCCGTGGCGGAGGTCAATCGCGGGGCCGTCGACGATGCTCGCCAGGCGCACCCACAGCTGCTGCTGGGCTCGATGGGCCCGATTTGTATTGAGTGGTTTGCCGAGGACTCTGCCGAGTATCGTGAAATCCGAGGCATTGCGCGCGAACAAGCGCACGCCTTGCTCAATGCTGGTGTTGACGGTCTGCTGATCGAGACGGTGACGTCTATCCGTAATTTGCAGCCCATGCTTGCCGGCGCCCGAGATGCCGCCGACGGTATGCCTGTCCTGGTGAGTTTTGTCGTTGACGATAAAGGCGACCTGTTGGGCGATGGCCTCAACATCGAGGCAGCCGTTTTGTACGCCGAAAAACACGGCGCAAACTCGGTTGGTGTTAATTGCTGTTCGCTTGCGGCCGCGAACGCGGCGGTGCCCAGGATGGTTGCATCGGCGACTACTCCCGTCACGGTGCGTCCCAACGCGGGAAATCCGGTTCAGACACAGGATGGTCCCGTGTGGCATGAGGACCTCGAAGCCTTCGCTCGCGCATGCGTCGAGTGGAAGCGGGCGGGCGCCGCAATGGTAGGCAGCTGCTGCGGAACCACGGCGGTTACGACAGCCGCTATGGCAGATGCGCTCAATATATAGAACCCGAAAATGGGAGTATCGAATCACCGCCCCCGCTGGGGCGGTTTTTTGTTGTCGGTGCGCACCTCGATGCTTTTGCCTAAACGGTGAACGAGCGTGCCGGCGGCTTGCCGGATGCCCGTTGCGGGTATACCTCATGCGTACCATGATCCAAACACTGCGAGGTGTCTGCGCGTGTGCGCGATAATTCACTTTGGAACTGACGGTTGGCGAGCTCGCGTCGACGGAGACTTTACTATCAACAACGTCGCTCGTGTCACTGATGCTATCGGCAGGCTATGGCAAAAGACGAATCCCGGTAAAACGGTATATGTAGGATTTGATACTCGGCCGCAAGCGCGCGAGTTCGCCGAGCTCGCGGCGGGCGTGATTGCCGCCCACGGGCTCGATGCCGTGCTCGTGTCTCGACCGGTGCCGACTCCCGCTCTTACGTGGGCGGCTGCGTATGACGGCGAGGCATGCGGCGCGCTTATGGTGACG
>USQE01000027.1 GCA_900556675.1 uncultured Collinsella sp. | reverse complement strand
ACTTTATCAAGGACCTGCGCTTGGCGCTCGCCTACGCCGATGACCGCGAGCTCGCGCTGCCCGGTGCCGACGTGGCCTTTACGCTCTACGACATGCTCGACGCCATCGGTGGTGCCAAGCTGGGCACCCAGGCCATCACGGTCCTCTATAAGGAGGAGGCCGACGCCATCGCCGCCGGTCTGGACTGGTCGCAGTATCGTCCCGAGGAGCATGGTGCTCACGAGGAAGGCTGCGGTTGCGGCGAGCATGGCGACGATCACGAGTGCGGTTGCGACCACCACCATGGCGAGGACCACGAGTGCTGCGGCGGTCACGGTCATGACGACGGCCACGAGTGCTGCTGCGGCCACCATCACGGGGAGTAGCGCCCATGAGCTGGACGTTCGTGGTGCTTGCGCTGGCGCTCTTTCTCTTCGCGATCTACATCGGCTTTTTGTGCGGCCAGTGGGCGTGCGAAAAGCGCGTCATCACCAAGCGCGACTACTGGATTGCCAACTTTGCGGGAGCGGCGGCAGTCGTCCTGCTGACCTGGGTGTTCTCGCTGTTCCCGCTGGTGCAGTTTGCGCCGATCGGCTGGCTCGGCGGCTTTATCGCCGGCCTTAAGATGAGCTTTGGCGAGTCCGTCGGTCCGTGGCGCAAGCACGACGAGGTCTTTAACGTCAACAAGGCACACCGCGCCGCCGCCGACGCGGGCGATGCCGAGGAACGCCGCCGTGCGCGTCGTAATGGCGCTGCCGACCGACAGCTCATCTCGGTCACCGATGACAGCAAGGGTGCTGGCAAGCACGCTAAGAAATAGTAAAAAGAGGTAACTATGGCAGAAAACAAAGACGAACAGCTCACCGACGAGGAGCTGGCGCAGCTTCAGCTGGCAGAGGAGAACGAGAATGCCGTCGACCGTCTGGTCCAGGAGCTCGGCTGCCCCACGCGCCGCATCCGCCAGTTTGCCGCCCGCGTGCTGCACCTGCTCGCCGAGCGCGATCCGCAGCGCGTCGTGCCCTGCGTCCCCGCGCTGATCGAGGCGCTCGACCGCCCCGAGGCTCAGACCCGCTGGGAGGCCCTCGATGCCCTGACGGCGCTTGCCACCACCTGTCCCGAGCAGCTGGGCGATGCCTTTGAGGGCGCCGAGACCGCACTGTTCGACGAGATTTCCTCCACGCTGTGCTATGCCGCCTTCCGCCTGCTGTGCGTGTGGGGCGCCACGAGCGTCGAGCGTTCGCGCGAGGCTTGGCCCATCCTGGACGAGGCCATTCAGTGCTACCACGGCGACCTCGAGTATCGCGACATGCTCGGTTGCCTGTACGAGTTTGGCCAGGGCGAGATCGACGCCGAGGTCGCCGAGAAGCTTGCGCTGCGCCTTAAGTTCGATGCCGAGAACGGCAAGGGCAGCTATCTCAAGGCCCGTTCGAGCGAGATTTGCGAAATGCTTGTTAAACGCTTTGACCTTGATCTCTCCAAAAAGAAGAAGCGTGCTAGCGTTAAAAAATCTGACGCCGCCGAAGACGAGGAGTAACAGATTATGGCGCACGATGTAGTCCTGATTCCCGGTGACGGTATCGGTCCCGAGATTACGCAGGCCATGCGCCGCGTGGTCGAGGCCACCGGTGTCCAAATCAATTGGAATGTCCAGGAGGCCGGTGCCGGCGTCATGGACGAGTTTGGCACGCCGCTGCCCCAGCACGTGCTCGATGCGGTCGCCGAGACCAAGGTTGCCATCAAGGGTCCCATCACCACGCCGGTCGGCACGGGTTTCCGCAGCGTTAACGTTGCCCTTCGCAAGCACTTCGACCTGTATGCCTGTGTGCGCCCCTGCCTGTCGCAGCCGGGCGACGGCTCGCGCTTCCGCGATGTCGACCTGGTCATCGTGCGCGAGAACACCGAGGACCTCTACGCCGGCATCGAGTTCGATGAGGGCGCTGCCGAGGTCGAGGAGCTCTCGCAGCTTGTCGAGCGCTCGGGTCAGAAGACCTTCGCCGCCGATTCCGCCATCTCGATCAAGCCCATCTCCATCGCCAAGAGCCGCCGCATTGTGGAGTATGCCTTTGAGTATGCCCGCCGCTGCGGCCGCAAAAAGGTGACGGCCGTGCATAAGGCCAACATCATGAAGGCGACCGACGGCCTGTTCCTGCGCGTTGCGCGCGAGGTGGCCGCCAACTATCCCGATATCGAGTTCAACGACAAGATTGTCGACGCCACTTGCATGGGCCTGGTCCAGAACCCCAACGACTTCGATGTCCTGGTGCTGCCCAACCTGTACGGCGACATCGTGAGCGACCTGTGCGCCGGCCTGGTGGGTGGCTTAGGGATGGCCCCCGGCTCCAACATCGGTGCCGATTGCGCCATCTTCGAGGCAACGCACGGCTCCGCGCCCGATATCGCTGGCCAGGATATCGCCAACCCCACGGCCGAGATCCTTTCTGCTGCGATGATGCTCGATCACCTGGGCGAGAACGACGCTGCTAATCGCATTCGCGCCGCCGTATCTGCCACGCTCGACGAGGGCGAGCAGGTTACCGGTGACGTGCGTCGTGCCCAGACCGGCTCCGTCGAGGGGGCCGTGGGCACGCAGGCCTTTGCCGATGCCGTTATCGCGCACCTGGCCTAAGGCATGCGTGCTGCAAACGCCTAAATAGTACTTAAGTGTTTGCGTATAACCTGAGAATCAATACGCCCGGCGCTCTGTCGGGCGTATTCTATTGAGGACTATGTTTCCTAACAAGGAGTAACCGATATGGGTCTGATTCAAAAGAAGGACGAGAAGGACGAGATCGACGGCATCCAGATCATCGAGCGCGGCGAAGGCCCCGACGGTGACGAGGACGAGAAGATCGACCTGGTCGCCGGTACGTCTGCCGAGCACATTGCTGCCGGTACGACGGCCGAGGAGGAGGACGCCCGTCTGGAGGCTCAGATTGCCGCGGATGCCGCTGACGAGAATCTGATGCCCGAGGCCCAGGATGAGGACGACGATATCCTGGGTTCCGATGAAGACGATCGCGTATCCAAGCACAAGAAGACGATGATCGCCGCCTTTGTGGTTGCCGTCGTGATCGCTGCGGTGGTCGGCTTCTTTATTGGCAATGGCGGCTTTGGCGGCAAGGGTGTCGGCTCGGCGACCCTCACCGAGGACCAGCTCGATTCGACCGTGGCAAGCTATAGCTACGACGGCAAGAAGAGCGATATCACCGCGCGCGAGGCCATCGAGAGCCAGTACAGCCTCGATACCGTCAAGGATAGTGATGGCAACTACACCGCTCCTTCTGCCGACGTCATCTTGTCCTACGTGCGCAACAAGATCCTGCTCGATGCTGCCGAGGACGAGGGCATCACCGTCTCTTCTAAGGAGATGAAGCAGTACGCCGAGGATTCCATCGGCACTTCGGACTACAAGACCATGGCCACGCAGTATGGCGTGTCCAAGGACCAGGCCAAGCAGATCGTCCGCCAGTCCGCGACGCTGCAGAAGCTCTATAAGAAGAAGGTCGGCGACAGCTCCGCAAGCATGCCGACCGCCCCGACCGAGCCTGCTGACGGCAACGAGGAGACCGCGAGCAAGGACTACGCCGACTACATCATCAACCTTGCCGGTGACGAGTGGGATAGCGAGAAGGGCACTTGGAAGGACGCCGATAGCACTTATGCCAAGGCCTTCGCTGACGATGCCTTTACGGCCGATAGCGCCACCTACAAGCAGGCCATGACCGCCTATTACACCGCCTACCAGCAGTACTCTTCGCAGGCTTCGAGCGCCAGCTCCAAGTGGACCGAGTATGCTAACGGCCTCTACGCCAAGGCCAACATCAGCATCTACGGCCTGTTTGCGTAAGGTTTGCCTGCACTACTGCGCGCTAGCCGATCTGCCTGATTTAGCCCGCTAGAACGGACAACGTTCTAGCGGGCTTTTTGCTACCGAAACCACTGGGGTAGGCCTCGCGCCCGCGCAAGCGCTTCATCGCGCTTCCCTAATTCATCTGGCAAAACAACTGCAAACGATTGCAAGTAACCGGTGAACGGTCGAAAACTACCGTTCACCGATAATCTCAAAACTGGTTCTAACTGGTATTAAGTCAAAAAGACCAATTCACATATCTTCACAATGACCTGCAATTTTTCTACACGCTATTTTTAGCCGCCCTGCGTTGTTTAGACACAGGAAAAGATCCGATCTTTTGCCAAAGCATTTCGAAACGGTTTCAAAACCGCAGGTAGAAGTGTTAACGACCGGTAAACGGTCGATTTATCACCGTGAGCGGTGCAAAAACGTTTTACCGTATGAATCAACGAAAGCGACCTCTTCTGGGGTGATATAGTGACAACAACACGTCACGTGGTTACTACCAGTTTAGAAACCACTGGTCTTCAAAGTACGCTTTCTAAGAAGCTTTAAGGGCGAGCGCCCGCTGGCTTCCGAAAATCATCGGACTCAGATCGTACACGCCTTCGGAAGGGAAATTTGAATGGTTGGCTTTATTCTTACCGGTCATGGACAGTTCGCACCCGGCCTCGCAAGCGCTATCGCTATGGTTGCTGGCGACCAGCCCGCTTTTACCGTCGTTCCTTTTGAGGGCGACCAGGCTGCTTCCTACGGTGAGGATCTCCGCGCCGCTATTACCGCCATGCGCGAGGAGTGCGATGGCGTGCTCGTCTTTACCGACCTGCTTGGTGGCACCCCGTTCAACCAGTCGATGATGATTGCCCAGGATGTCGACAACGTCGAGGTTCTGACCGGCACCAACCTTCCCATGGTTATTGAGCTTCTGTTCCTCCGCGGCAACGCCACGCTCGCCGAGCTTGGCGAGCAGGCCGTGACCGTTGGCCAGACGGGCATCACCGCCCAGACGGTCGCATCCGTTGCCGGCTCCGACGAAGAGGATATCTTCGGCAACGAGGACGGCATCTAATGGCCGATTTCGGAGCCAACGTCCTGAGCTCCTCGGTCGCTCTTTTAGGCCTGCTTGTCATCATGGGCTTGATTTACACCATCTGGTCGCAAATCAACATGAAGAAGAAGCAGAAGTACTTCAAGGAGCTGCACACCGAGCTCAAGCCGGGTCAGGAGGTTCTTTTCGCCGGCGGTATCTACGGAACCGTCAAAGGCATCGAAGGCGAGAAGGTCCAGATTAAAGTCCGATCCGGAGCCGTCGTAGATGTTTCGCGTTACGCGATTCAGGAGATCAAGTAACTGTCGTCAGCAAATATCGAAAGGAAGCTGATTAACATGGCAGAACCCAACATTCTTCTTACCCGCATCGATAACCGACTGGTTCATGGTCAGGTTGCCACCCAGTGGAACTCCACTCTGGGCTCCAACCTCATCCTCGTCGCCAACGACGACGTGGCGTCCAACACCATGCGCCAGAACCTCATGAAGATGGCCGCTCCCGCCGGCGTCGCTACGCGTTTCTTCTCCCTGCAGAAGACCATCGACGTCATTGGCAAGGCGAGCCCGCGCCAGAAGATCTTCATCGTGGCCGAAACACCGGAAGACGTGCTTACGCTCGTCAAGGGCGGTGTGCCTATAAAGAAGGTAAATATCGGCAACATGCACATGTCGGAAGGAAAGCGCCAAGTCGCCACCTCCGTCGCAGTTAACGACGAGGATGTCGCTGCGTTTAAAGAGCTGCAGGAATTGGGGGTGGAGTTGGAGATCAGGCGCGTTCCGAGCACGCCTGTTGAGGACACGAGCAAGCTCTTCTCGTAGTCTTCGTGATCCACGTTGTCAGGAGTGAAACCCTGACATTTTGTACGTGAAATCCAAAGTGCGTACATACATTTTGAAAGGAGGAGCAAGATGGAATTCTCGATCATTCAGGTCGCCCTGGTCTTCGTTGTTACGTTCATCGCGGCAATCGACCAGTTTGACTTCCTCGAGTCTCTCTATCAGCCCATCGTCACCGGCGCCGTCATCGGTCTTATCCTTGGCGACCTCAACACCGGTCTTCTTGTGGGTGGTACTTATCAGCTCATGACGATCGGCAACATGCCGATCGGAGGCGCTCAGCCGCCTAACGCCGTCATCGGCGGCATCATGGCAGCCATTCTCGCTATTGCCACGGGCCTCGAGCCCAACGCGGCAGTTGGCCTCGCCATTCCGTTCGCTCTGCTTGGCCAGCTTGGCGTTACCCTGGTCTTCACGCTTATGTCCCCGCTTATGTCCACGGCCGATAACATGGCTCACAACGCGGACACCAAGGGCATCGAGCGCCTGAACTACTTCGCCATGGCTCTGCTCGGCCTGATCTTCGCTGTCGTCGTCACCCTGTTCTTCATCGCTGGCGCCACCATCGGTCAGACCATCGCCGCTGCTATTCCGACTTGGCTGCAGACCGGTCTGTCCGCTGCAGGCGGTATGATGCGCTTCGTCGGCTTCGCCGTCCTGCTCAAGGTTATGATGAACCGCGATATGTGGGGCTTCTTCCTCATGGGCTTTGGCCTCGCGCTCATCACCGTTGCCAACGATTCGCTGGCAACCCCTGCTCTGCTCATCCTCGCTCTCATCGGCTTCGGCATCGCTTTCTGGGACTTCCAGCAGCAGACCGAGCTGAAGGGTGCAGCTGTTTCTGACGGAGGTGACTTCGAAGATGGCATCTAATGAGTATGTGATCCCGGAGCACTACGAGGATCTCACTCCTGCTCCGCAGCTCGACCAGAAGACCCTCAACAAGATGGCTTGGCGCTCCTGCTTCCTGCAGGCCTCGTTCAACTACGAGCGTATGCAGGCCGCTGGCTGGCTCTACTCCATCATCCCCGGTCTGGAGAAGATCCACACCAACAAGAACGACCTCGCGGCTTCCATGAGCCACAACCTGGAGTTCTTCAACACCCACCCGTTCCTCGTCACCTTTGTTATGGGCATCGTGCTTTCGCTCGAGCAGAACAAGGTTGACATCCCCACGATCCGCGCCGTCCGCGTCGCCGCAATGGGCCCGCTCGGTGGTATCGGTGACGCCCTGTTCTGGCTGACGCTCGTGCCTATCACGGCCGGCATCACCTCCAACATGGCCATCAACGGCAACGCCGCTGCGCCGATCATCTTCCTGGTGATCTTCAACGCCGTTCAGTTCGCTCTGCGCTTCTGGCTCATGAACTGGTCCTACAAGCTTGGCACCAGCGCTATTGACGCTCTGACCGCCAACATGCAGGCCTTCACGCGTGCCGCTTCCATCATGGGCGTCTTCGTCGTCGGTTGCCTGGTCGTCACCATGGGTGGCACCCAGATCAACCTCCAGATCCCCAACGGCACCACCCGCGGCCTCTCCGCTACTACCGTGATTGTCTCCGAGAAGGAGGCCGAGAACTTTACCGGTATGGAGGGCATCGATACCGAGACCGCTGAGGCCGGTACCATCGCCATGACCGATAAGGACGGCAACGCCCTTACCGCTTCCGATGCCGACGGCAACGCTGTCGAGTGCGGCGTCACCGATCTGGGCAACGGCATGGAGTCCGTGACCTACGGCACCGTTACCGAGGATCCGGTCAACTTCTCTGTTGCCGACACCCTCAACACCATCGTCCCGAAGCTCGTCCCGCTTATGCTTACGCTGCTGCTTTACTACATGTTCGCTAAGCACAGCTGGACCCCGACCAAGGGCATTCTCCTGCTCTTCGTCCTTGGCATCCTGGGCGCTGGCCCGCTTGGTCTCTGGCCGAGCATCTGGTAAGGCTCTAGCTTGAGGGGTGTGTCCCTACGCGGCTCACACCCCGACCCCTTAAGCCATGTGTATGTTAAAAGCCGCGCGCTCTTTCGAGCACGCGGCTTTTGTTTTCTTGATGATTCGGGTGTTGCAGACTGCTAATGCTTAACACCCTAGGTAGTTAGCCGAATTCGAGCAAAAGGGAGGATAGGATGGCGATCGGAGCGCGTAAGCAACCGCTGTACGATCAGCTGGTCGATATTCTGACCGAAAAGATCGACCATGAATATCGCGCCGGTGACATGATTCCTTCCGAGCGCGAACTTTCGGAGCGCTATGGTCTCTCGCGCACTACGGTACGCCTGGCTCTGCAGGAACTGGAGCGTTTAGGACTGGTGGTTCGGCAGCACGGTCGCGGTACCTTTGTGACCGACCGTTCGGCAAAAGCAACCAATCTTATGCAGTCCTACAGCTTTACCGAGCGGATGCGCGCGATGGGTCGCGACCCCGAGACCACGATTCTCGAGTTTTGCGAGATGGAGGCCGATAAGAATCTGGCCGAGCATATGGGATTGCGTATCGGTGATCGCATTTTTAAGCTTAAGCGCCTTCGTTCTGCCGATAACATGCCCATGATGGTCGAACGCAGCTATCTACCGGTTCGTCAATTTCTGTCCCTAAAGCGACCACTGCTGGAGCGTAAGCCGCTTTACGATGTGATTGAGCAAGACTTTCAGCAAAAGATTCGCGTGGCCGAAGAGGAGTTCTATGCGAGCATAGCCCGTCCCACCGACGCCCACCTTTTGGGAATTGTCGAGGGCTCGCCTGTGCTCGATTTGGTCAGGACTACGTATAACGAGTCAAACGAGGTTGTGGAGTATACACTCTCGGTTGCTCGTGCCGATCAGTTTAAATACAAGGTTTACCACCAGCGTAGCAACTAGTGTCCGCATCGTTTCCATATGATGATTCTTTGCATTTAACTGGTTACTACCAGATAACCAACCGAAGTGTATAATTGCACGTCAGAGGATTACTTCTAGAGAGAGGTATTAGAAATGTTCGAGAAGAGTGTCGAGGAGCTCACCGAGCTCGGCGCCCAGATCACCACGGCCGAGATTGCTCAGCAGCCCGAGCTTTGGCGTGATACGCTCAACATCTATCGCGAGAACAAGGAGGCCATCGAGGCCTTCCTGGCCGAGGCTCGCGCTATGGGCGAGGGTCGTCTGTCCGTTGTCTTCACCGGTGCCGGTACGTCCGACTACGTTGGCGATACCTGCGCCCCGTACCTGCGTCACGCTGGCAACACTGATCTCTACGACTTTAAGCCCATCGCCACGACCGACATCGTGAGCGCTCCGCGCGACTTCCTGCGCGCCGAGGATCCCACGCTCGTGGTTTCCTTTGCCCGCTCTGGCAACAGCCCCGAGAGCCTTGCCGCCGTTGCCGTTGCCAAGGAGCTCGTCCACAACGTCAAGTTCCTCAACATCACCTGCGCTCCCGAGGGCAAGCTCGCCGTCGAGTCTGCCGATGATCCCAATGCGCTGACGCTGCTCATTCCGCGCGCCAACGACAAGGGCTTCGCCATGACCGGTTCTTATTCCTGCATGACCCTGCTCTCCACCCTTATTTTCGACACTGCCTCTGACGAGCAGAAGGCCGAGTTGGTCGAGACCATCGCCAAGATGGGCGAGGAGGTTATCGCTCGCGAGTCCGAGGTCGCCGATTACCTCGCTGGCGACTTCAACCGCGTGACCTACTTGGGTTCTGGCTCCTTCGGTGGCCTTGCCCAGGAGAGCCAGCTCAAGATCCTCGAGCTCGCTCACGGCCTGGTTGCCACTTCTTACGACACTTCCATGGGCTATCGTCACGGACCCAAGTCCTTCGTCGACGATAAGACGCTCGTCTTCGTGTTCGTCAACAACGACGCCTACACCCGTCAGTACGACATCGACATCCTCAACGAGATCGGTGGCGACAAGATCGCTCAGCACACCGTCGCCGTTCAGCAGGAAGGTGCCACCGTCTATGAGGGTGAGTCCTTCACCTTTAAGGGCTACGAGGCGCTTCCCGAGGGCTACCTTGCTCTGCCGTTCGTGATGTTTGCCCAGGCTATCAGCCTGCTCAACTCCGTGCGCGTGGGCAACACGCCCGATACGCCGAGCCCCACCGGCACGGTCAACCGCGTGGTTAAGGGCGTGACGATTCACCCCTTCACCGCTTAATCGCGTCCCCCTGTAAGGGCGCCCGTCCGCTCATAACGGCGGGCGGGCGCTTTTTGTTTTATGTGAGCTGGGTATAAGCATCGCTACAGTCAACTGCTTTAGAAGCAAGGAGTGCATATGAGCACGTACGCAATTAAGGCTGACAAGTTCTTCTTGCCGGCAGGCCCGCAACTGGGCGGCTATCTTATGGTCGAGGATGGCGTTTTTGGCGCCTGGCAGGCCGACGAGCCCTCTTGCGAGATTAAGGACTACACGGGATCGTGGATCGCACCGGGTATGGTCGATACTCACATCCATGGCTTCTACAACCATTCAACTACCGATAACGATCCCGAGGGCATCGATATCAGCTCAACCGAGCTCGCCCGTCGCGGTACCACCAGCTGGCTGCCCACGACGTTCACCGATGGCGTCGAGCAGATCAAGGACGCCTGCGCTGCTATCGCCAAGGCGGACGAGGGCCGCGGCCCCGACTTCTGCGGTGCTCGCATTCAGGGCATCTACCTGGAGGGCCCTTTCTTTACCATGAAGCATGTGGGCGCGCAGAACCCCGCTTACCTGATCGATCCCTCCGAGGAGGTCTTCGACCAGTGGCAGGAGGCTGCGGGTGGTCGCATCGTTAAGAGCGCCATG
>USQE01000026.1 GCA_900556675.1 uncultured Collinsella sp. | reverse complement strand
CATGGAGGCCGAGGGCTTCACGGGCGGCGAGGTCATCATCGATCACGTTGAGAACGAAGCTGGAGCCCAGGCGCTTGCTGACCGCATTGTCGAGCATTGGCCCGGCTCCAAGACGATTGTCATGCCCTGCAACGGCCTAGATTCCTATTACGCCGAGATGCACGGCCTCATCATCGGCTACGGCATGGGCGTGGCTTCGGGCCGATAATTTCCAACTAGACAAACGCACGGGCGGGATAAGGGGCCAATGGCTCTTTATCCCGCCCGTCTTATGCCTCGATTAGCTATTAAACCCATTAAACTTAAGGTAGCTCATCAGGTATGCCTTCGAAACGAAGGACGATACCGCACTGCGCACGAGCAGCGACTCGCGCGTGACCTGATGGGCGGTATCGGGCACGGGAGTCTGCTCGACGGAAAACGCCGCACGAATCGATGCCTCAAGTTGATCGACTACATAATCGAAAGCAGTCGGAGCGTCGTAACTCAAGCGCTGAATATTAAAGAGTGCCTGAACCGCAGCGATGGGCAGCACCTGCTTAAAGATACAAATGGCGATGAGACGCGCAATCTGCTCACGGCCATACTGCTTTTTAACCGGAGCAGGAACGAGACCGACCTTCACGTAGTTATTGATCATCGATGGTGTGATAACGGGCTGCTCTACGCAAATCGAAAGCGGCTCCATCCACAGCGCAACATATTCAATAACCTGATCGCGATAGAGCGTTACGTTGGGCAGCTGGTCATAGCGTGGCAGGCTCAAAGCGTTGAGCTTACCCACCATATCGGACTGAATAAATGCATCCGGCAGCACCGTCGGCTGAATATCCTCCGGCTTAATGCTGACCGATGTATCGGACATCGGGATAACATGTTTGACGTGGTTCATAAGGATCCTCCGTTCGTTATCTATATTGTATTCTAGGTTATCTAGTTTTGCATATCACATAGCCGCTAAGTAAAAGTGGTTGGACGGCACATTGATGCACTGCCCAACCACTTTGTTTGAAGATAACAACCTTACATAAGATATATTATCGTACTTATCCGCGTAGAAAAGCGTATGCGCTGGTAGCCGCTATGGCTCCGTCCGAAACGGCGGTCACAACTTGACGTAAACGCTTGGAGCGGATATCGCCGGCGGCAAATAAGCCAGGTGTGCGGGTGGCCATCGATTCGTCGGTCACAATACCGCCGTCGGGCGCCAGATCTACCAGATGCTCTACAAGCTCAGTATGGGGCTGCGTGCCAGCAAAGACAAAAATGCCAAACGAACCAGGATCAAAGGACTCAGCGTGCATTTCACTAGTCGCATTGTCCTTAAACGTGATTGTCGTGGGCATCGCCTCACCAGAAAGCTCAACAATACTAGTTTGGTACCTAACTGAAATATTATCTTTTGCGAGCACCTTTTGAACCACGCCATCGGGGGCACGGAACTGATCGCGGCGCAAGACGATGGTCACGCTGCTGGCGATTTCTGACAAGAACAGGGCTTCCTCGCAGGCAGCATTACCGCCACCGATGACAAAGACCTGCTTGCCACGAAAGAACATGCCGTCGCACGTCGCGCAATACGAAACGCCGCGACCGCGATACGTATCCTCGCCAACAAAACCGGCAGATCGCGGCGTGGCACCCATGCAAGCGATAACACTCGAGGCCAGCGTATCGCCCATATCGTGATGCACCGTAAACAGCGCCGCATCCGCATCGTAATCGATACCCGCAACCATGCTCCATGCAACCTGTGCTCCCAGGCCCTCTGCATGTTGCTGAAACCGCTCGCCGAGTTCGGCGCCACTCAAGAGCGGAATGCCCGGATAGTTCTCGACCTCATTGGTTGTGGCAATCTGTCCTCCCGACATACCTTGCTCAATCACGGTCGTCGTTAGGTTGGCGCGAGCCGCGTAAATGGCTGCAGCATAGCCCGCAGGCCCGCCGCCGATAATCGCAACATCGATCGGCTGATGAGTAGTCATGAAGAGACCTCCTGTCGAAAGATTGGCGTTCTTTGCGCTCATACCCAAATTTATGCGAACGTGACACTCATGCACTACAATGATTCTCTGTGAAACAAAGATGAAGGGGAGATATCGATGGATCAGACGCAGACGAGCGATGACGCTCCCCTGCTCACGCACAGCACTCCCCAATCGGGACAAACCACGCTCTTGGCTCAGCAAAGACCTCTCGTGACTATCGTGCACGCCTCGGTCGGCTCGGGCCACAAGGCCGCCGCAAATGCGATTGCGCAGGCATTCGACCACATCCGCGGCACCAATGGCATCCCCGAGGATGTTGAGATTGAAGTGCTCGATATCCTTGATTTTGGACGCATAAAATTCGACGGCAACAAAACGGCCGCCTCGTTTACCGGCGCCACGCGCCCAATTTATGACTTGACCTGGCGTTATACCCTTACCGGACACCTGCTTTGGGGCGGTGGCACGGCATGGTCGCGCATCATGTTCCCCGCATTTAACGAATACGTTCGAACTCGCAGGCCCATTGCCGTGGTAGCCACACATATCACGGCAGCCAACGTCGCCGTTGGCGCGCGCGTCATTACGGGCATCGACTATCCCGTCATTTGCGTACCGACCGATTACGAGGTCGAGGGTTGGTGGCCCCATAAGGACACCGACCTATTCTGCGTAGCAAACGAGTTTATGGCCGAAACACTCCGCCCCCGTAAGGTTCCCGAGGCAAAGATCCGCATTACGGGCATCCCCATTCGCGCCGGGTTTGATACGGACTACAACCGCGAGGAAGAACTCGAGAAGTTCAATCTCCCCACAGACAAGCTCGTTGTGCTGGTGATGGCCGGCGCCAGTTTGCCTCAACCGTACGTTCGATTTCGCGCGGAGATGGACCACACCCTCCCCTTCCTGCGCAGCTTCGAGGACATGCACTTTGTCTTTTTGCCGGGCAAGGATGCCGAATATGCCACCCGTCTCAAAACGCTTTTCGACGCCATGAAACTCGAGAATGTCACGGTTCTTGACTATGTCGATGACATGGCAGCGCTCATGCACGGCTGCGACCTGGCAATTCTCAAATCGGGCGGACTCACTGTTACCGAATGCCTGTGCGCACACCTACCAATGATTCTGCTGGGCAAGTCCTATGGCCAGGAAAAGGCCAACACCACCATGCTCACCGGCATGGGCGCCAGCATGCATGTCACCACCGCACGCGAGCTCATCGTGACACTGCGCCATCTCCACGATCATCCCGAATCGCTCAAGGCACTGCTCATTAACGGCGAAGTGCTGCGCCGTCCACGCGCAGCCGAGGATATCGCCATCGCAACCATGGAACTTGCAGGCAAGCCCCAAAAGCGCAAACGAGCCTTCTGCCGCTTCTACTGGGGCGGAAAACCCGCGCATATCCGCTAGCATTGGACTGTCCGCTTACCTGTGGGAGGCCCCTATATATCATTCCATGCTCAAACATTCTCGCTGCGCTGCGAAACTGCGCGTGGAACGATATATAGGGGCCTCCCACAGGTAAGCTGCGTTTACGTACTAGCAGCTACACCAGATTCCCCTCCACAAGAACCTGCAAAGGCGAAACCGGAAATTATAAATACAGTTAGCCGACGCGACAAAGGGGGCGTCCCTTTATCGCGTCGGCTAACCAGAAAGATTGTTTTATCTCAAGCATGTAGCCCTTTCGCCTGAGCCCCATACATATCGTCCCGCGCGCAGTTTCGCAGCGCAGCGAGAATGTTTGAGCACGGGATGATATGTATGGGGTTCAGGCGAAAACGGGATCCATGCGCCCCTGCGAAGCGAGAATGTTTGAGCATGGAATGATATGTGTGAGAGGCGGGCGGGAGGGATACGAGTGCCCCCTAGGCGACGCCGCTGGAGCCGAAGCCTCCGTTGCCTCGGTCGGTTTTGTCTAGTTCTTCTACCTCTACGAGATTGACTGTGGGGACTTCTTGGATGACGAGTTGGGCGATGCGGTCGCCTTTGTTGATCAGGATATTGTTGGTGGGATCCATATTGATTAAGATGACTTTGAGTTCTCCTCGATAGTGGGCGTCGATGAGACCGGGCGTGTTGACTATAGACAGGCCCTGCTTAATGGCTAGGCCGCTGCGGGGCTGGACAAAGCCGGCGTAACCATCGGGCAGGGCGATGGCCAAGCCAGTGGAGACCAAACGTCGCTCAAAGGGCTTGAGGGTACAGTCTTCGTTGGCGCGGAGGTCAAGGCCGGCATCTGTGGGATGAGCGTATTTGGGAAGCTCGACCGTGGGATCGAGACGCTTAATGTTAACGGTAATGTTGGACATGAAATCACCTTAGCTTGTCGAGCTCTTGCAAAAACTCGTCGACGTCTTTGAAATCGCGATAGACCGAGGCAAAGCGAATGTAGGCCACCTTGTCGATCTTGGCCAGACGCTTGAGCACCATATCGCCAAGTTCGTGGGACGTAACAGCCGTCAGCGTACGGGAACGCAGTTCCACCTCGATATCATCGATAATCTCGTTGAGCTTTTTCGTATCGATATCGCGCTTAATCGTGGCGCGCATCAGGCCGACCAGCAGCTTGTTACGATCGAACCGCTGCTTTGATCCGTCGGATTTGATAACCTCGATGGGATCTTCGCAGCGCTCGAACGTCGTAAAACGATAATTGCACGAACAACATTCACGACGGCGCTTGATAGTGTTGTTCGACTCCTGCATACGGGAATCGACAACGCGGGTATGTGCTTTGCCGCATTTGGGACAGCGCATGGTACCTCCTCTTAAACGATAACAAGGGTACCATGCGACCGAGCCGGAATCTTACGAACGAGTCGGAACTTTCAGAACTGTACCAGCATCAAGAGAGCCGCGATCGAGGTGATTGACGCTACGAATCATGTCGGAAGTCTCCTGCGTGGAAAGGCCATCGATGGGATGCTCCTGGGCAAGCGACCACAGGGAATCGCCGGACTGCACACGAACAGTCTCGTAGGTAACGTTGGCTACGGAATCGGCATATGCTGCGTGACGAGCAGAAAAGACTGACGTGGCGAGCACAAAGAACAGGGTGAATGCTACAGCAACAGCAACAATCGTCGAAGCCTTCAGGGCAACAGGAGCCGAAGCAGCGGCCGCACGCTGGGTGCGAACGGGTTTAGTGGCCACGGCCTGAAAATGGGAGCGTCCACCCTTCACGACCGTGAAGGCAGGCGAGGCGGACGCCTCGAGCTTAAGAGCAAGGTTTCCCTGGACCATATCCGCTGCGTTCATTCTGTTCTCCTCTCGTTTGTTTTGACGAGAACTGTTTTATCAAGCCGCGGGGACAAAAAAGTCTAGCGCGGGAACGAGTGTTCGGTTATTATTATCTTCGAACAGTTGTTCCTGTCAAGCAAAAATAGAACATTTGTTTGGTATGGGTAGAGAGGAATCCCTGATGGCTCGCAAAATTACCAAGCGTCAGCAGCAAATTTACGACTTCATCAAGGAATATCAGCAGGAGAAGGGCTATCCGCCCAGTGTGCGCGAGATGGCTTCGGCCGTGGGCCTTTCCTCCCCTAGCACCGTACATGCTCATCTCTCCGCGCTGGAAGCACGCGGCCTACTCAAGCGTGATGCCACCAAGCCTCGCGCTCTCGAGCTCTTTGACGAGGACGGATCTTCCGTCTCCATCTCAAAGTCCGATGAGCCCACGGCGCCTCGCGGCACCGTATCGCTGCCTCTCGTAGGCCGTGTCGCTGCAGGGATTCCTATTCTTGCCGAGCAGAATATCGAGGACACCTTTACTATCCCAACAGAGATCGCAACGGACCAGGGGTCCTTTATCCTCGAGGTCCACGGCAATTCGATGATTAACGTCGGTATCTATAACGGCGACTACATCATCGTCCGCGAGCAGAAGAGCGCCATGAATGGCGAGATTGTCGTGGCCATGATCGATGGTTCCGCAACAGTCAAAACGTTCTATAAGGAACAGGGACGCGTTCGCCTGCAGCCCGAAAACGACACTATGGAGCCTATCTATGCGACAAATCCCACAATCCTGGGCAAGGTCGTCGGCTTGATGCGCCGATTCTCGTAATGCAAAAACGCATCACGGTCTTTGATACCATTCGAGGGTTTACCATGCTGTCGATGGCGGGATTTCATGCCTGCTACGACCTTGCCTACCTATATGGTTGGAAGATGCCCTGGTTTACCCAGACCATCTTCCAAGACATCTGGCGCGCCAGCATCAGTTGGGTATTTTTGTTTATTGCCGGCTGGATGTGCACTCTCTCGCGCAACAACATCAAGCGTGCCGCCAAATATGCCGTTGCCGCTTTAATTGTATGGGTCGCAACGACGCTCGTCTCGGTCGATGACTCGGTGAACTTCGGCATCATTTTCTGCATGGCGGCGTGCACCGCCATTGTTGCACTCGCGCGCCCGTTTCTCGATAGGGTACCGGCGGTATGGGGTATATCGATTTGCCTCATACTCTTTGCCTGTACCTGGAGCATTCCTAAAGCGGTCTACCCTATCCCCTATCTAGCTTGGCTGGGTTTCCCAAGTCCAGACTTCGTCTCCGGTGATTACTATCCGCTCATACCATTCTTATTTATGTACCTCACAGGCTTCTTTGCCGCCCGCACGGTACAAAAAGCAAACCGTAAAGCGCCAGCATGGGCCTATGTGAATCCCATCCCGGCGCTCGCAAGCCTCGGACGCCATGCGCTGCCGTTCTATCTGCTTCACCAGCCCGTTATATTGGGTGTACTGGAGCTGATTTATTCCGTTCGGTAACGCTCGAGACGCGGTGCGATACGGGCCGGAATCTTTACCACAATACGAACGCCGTCCTCAAGATATTCCTCGTGCAGAAGAGTTCCCTGTTCGTGCACGAGCGTGATTAACGCGCCCTCTCGATACGGAATATCGGCCGAGAGCAACACGTCTGTAGCGGCCGCTTCACGAGCGATACGGTCGACTAAGTCATCAAGACCCTCACCCGTCTGAGCCGAGAACAGCACCGCCTCGGGATAGCGCCGGCGAAAGCTCAAGCGATCGACGCTATCGAGCAGATCAATTTTATTGAACACGGTAAGCGTCAAGCGCTCACCGGCACCGATCTCGTCAAGGACACGATCAACCGCCTCAAGCTGACGCTCGTAATCCTCATCGGAAGCATCTACAACTTTAAGAATCGGCGCCGAGCACCTCGGAAAGCGTAGATTTAAACGCGTCGACAAGACCATGGGGCAGCTTTTGAATAAAGCCGACGGTATCGGTGATCGTCATGCCACGACCACCGGGCAAACGGTACGAGCGCGTTGTAGGATCGAGCGTGGCAAACAGCTTATCCTGCGAAAGTACCGTGGATCCCGTCAAACGATTAAGCAACGTCGACTTACCGGCATTGGTGTAGCCAGCCAACGCCACACGAAACGCCGGCGATTCAATACGACTTTTCGCTTGCACATCGCGACGTTGTTCAACCTGTTTCAGTTCGCGTCGAAGCGCGGCGATCTTGTTGCGAATCAGGCGACGGTCGACCTCGAGCTGGCTTTCACCCTGGCCAAAGCGTGAGCCAATACCGCCACGCGTCTGTTCCTTGGCAAGATGGCTCCACATACCTCGCAGACGAGGTAGCAGGTACTGTAGCTGAGCCAGCTGCACCTGTAAGCGGCCCTCACGCGTCTGGGCATGCAGACCAAAGATATCCAAAATCAACGCCGTACGGTCAATAATCTTGACCGGTTCGCCCACGGCTTTCTCAAGATAGGACTGCTGCGAGGGCGTCAGGTCGTCGTCGAAGATAACAACATCCGCATCCATACGATGCACCAAACCGCACAGCTCCTCGACCTTGCCGGAGCCGATAAACGATTTGGGATAGGGTTTGACCAGGCGCTGAGACAAGCGTGCGACGCATTGGGCTCCAGCAGTGTGGGCCAGACGCTCGAGCTCGTCAAGCGAACGGTCGAGCGGCCAGGCGTTATCGCGCCACTCAACACCAACCAAGATGGCGCGCTCGGGTTCAGGCGCCGTGGGGACCAAAGGAAAACGAGCCATTAGGCAGCCTCGATGCGACGGTAGATATCATCAACGACCTCATCGATCGTAAACTCGTCCATATCGAACCACACGATGCGATCGTCACGCTTAAACCAGGAAAGCTGGCGCTTGGCATAGCGACGTGAGCGCATCTTGATAAGCTCACGGGCCTCATCCATGGTAATAGCGCCACGCAAGGCATCAATAATCTCTTTGTAACCGATTGCCTGCATCGACGTCAGTGCATCGCCCAGGCCCTGGTCCATAAGGCCACGGACCTCATCAACCAGTCCCTGCTCAAACATAAGGTCGACACGCAGGTTAATGCGCTCATAGAGCACTTCACGGCTACGCGTCAGACCAAACCACAAGGCATGATAACGCTCGCGCGGGACGCTGAATTTCGACTTTTGCTGGGCATATGACACGCCGTCATCGTGCATCTCGAGCGCACGAATCACACGACGCACGTTATGGGGATGAATCACGGCAGCAGATTCCGGATCGCGCTCGGCAAGCAAGGCATGCAATGCTTCCTCGCCAATACGCTCAGCAAGTTCCTGATAGCCCGCGCGACGCTTGTCCTCGAGTTCTCCCGAAGGAAAATCCATTTCATCGAGTGCAGCCTTGAGATACAAGCCCGTACCGCCGCAAAAGACCGGAAGCCGTTGCTCGCCAAGCAAACGCTCGATATGCGCCCGGGCATCAGACTGATAGAGCGCAGCGGAATACGCGACGCCCGGATCTACGATATCGACAAGGCGCAGGGGCACCGAGCACTCCTCGGGCATCATCTTGGCCGTACCAATGTCCATGCCGCGATAGATTTGCATCGCGTCGCACGACAACACTTCGGACGATAGACGAGCGGCCAGGCGGTCGGCAACATCGCTTTTTCCGACCGCTGTCGGACCGACAATCGCTACAGCAGAAAGGCTTGCACCAGGAGAAATCATTAGCGGGGCTCGCCCACGACGGAGCCAGACAGATACCACGTCTTGGCGACATCAATATCAACATCGACGATTTTGCCGATGAGTTGATCGATGCTATAGCCAGCAGGAATCGGCGCATGCACCGTCTGGTTCTTGGGGCTCTTGCCCAGAAGGACAGCGTCGTTCTTCTTGCTCGTACCCTCAATAAGTGCAGGCACCACGGTGTGAAGCTCGCCCTGGTTATACTCGTGCGCCGTCGTCTCGATAACCTTGACCAGACGGTTAAAGCGCTCAAGGATGACCTCATGCGGGGTGGGGTCATAAATTTCAGCTGCCGGGGTACCGGCACGCTTGGAGTAAATAAACGTGTAGGCCTGGGCATAGCGCACCGTCTCGGCAAGCGAGAGCGTCTGCTCAAAGTCTTCCTCGGTCTCGCCCGGGAAGCCCACGATGATGTCGGTCGAAAGCGCAATATCGGGCATACGGTTGCGAATACGATCGACCAGACCCAGATAATCCTCGCGCGTATAACGACGATTCATCTCTTTAAGAATGCGTGTGGAGCCCGACTGAACGGCCAGGTGGAGCTGCGGCATAACGGCAGGCGTCTCGGCCATAGCATCGATGGTCTCGGGCAGCAGATCTTTGGGATGCGAAGAGGTAAAGAAGATACGCTCGACACCCGTATCGCCCACGGCGCGCAGCAGATCGGCAAAGCGCGGCTTGCCAAAGAGGTCACGACCGTAGGAGTTAACGTTTTGGCCCAGCAGCGTAATCTCACGCACGCCCTGACGCACCAGACCTGTCACCTCGTCGACAATCTCCTCGAAGGGACGGCTCTTCTCACGACCACGGACGTACGGCACGATGCAGTACGTGCAGAAGTTGTTGCAGCCCGTCATGATGGGCACCCAAGCGTGATATTGCGTCTCGCGGTGCCACGGCATACTCATGGCGTCGGTATCCTCATGCTCATTCGTGCGGATATGGCGCTTGCCATCCAAAAACGCCTCGGCGATAAGCTCGGCCACGTGAGCAATAGAATGGGTACCAAAAATCACGTTGACGTTATCGACGTTGGTGAGCAAGCCCTCGCCATCGCGCTGGGCGATGCAGCCGCCCACGGCGACCACACGCTTTCCCGAAGGCGAAGGAGGAAGGCTCTTACAGGAATTACACTGACCGTACAGGCGCGTATCGGCAGCCTCGCGAACACAGCACGTCATAAACACGACAATATCGGCATGCTCCGGATCGAGCGCCATAAGACAGCCATACGAATCGAGCAAGCCACTCACGCGCTCGGAGTCGTGCTGATTCATCTGGCAGCCGAATGTGCGGATAAAGTAGGTTTTACCGGCAAGAATATCGCGTACGGAACGCTGGTCCATGAGCTTACATCCTAACGATGGTGTCGACGGGGCGTATAGGTGCTACAAGCGTGCAGATGGCTCGTTTACGCAACAGGCTTAACGTCGTCCATGACGACGTTATCCATAGCAGCCCGATTAATCTGGTGAACGTAGATAGAGAGACGGATTGCCGTGCGC
>USQE01000025.1 GCA_900556675.1 uncultured Collinsella sp. | reverse complement strand
GCTGGATAATCGCCATACTCCAAAGCGCGGTCGGGCGACAGCAGCGAACCATAGGTTTTGGCGGAGGTATCGATCAGAAAATGCGATGCCTGAACCTTAACCAGATATTTGCCTTTTCTGCCGGCAGCACACGCAAGCGGCTCGCGCGACAGGAATAGGAACGTCCCATTCTCGTTACCGATATAGGTGCCCATGTTGCCTAGACTCCCCACGCCGCTATAGGTGGCCTCGATGGAGAACACAAACGTGTCGCCCATATATACGGCCTCGAAGGGAGACACCGATGAGGGAAGGACCAGCTGAGCCCTCTTGGTATTGTTGCCGTCCGTCAGGTCGATCGCCGTCATGCCGTAGTAGACGCCCTCGTCGTTGCGCACGCGCGGGGAAATGGTCAAGATGCCGTCACTCACACGCGGGGCGGATGCAAAGCGACCCGTTGACTTCCAAATAGCCTCGGCCTTTGCCTCGTCGAGCGAGCGGCGGTAGCAATACGAGTCGTGACTCGTCTTATTGCCGCCTGCAGCAGGCATCTTGTACCAAATGACGGACGATTCGAACGCCGTAAACAGCGGCGGGTCGTAGTCCTTGCCGCCTCGGTCGAGCTCGACCACATCGCCGACAAGCGACGCACCTGCCGTATTTTGCGCATAGAGCTTCCACGATGCGTTCGCAAAGTTCATCTCGATCCAAGCAAATACGCCATCGCCGGCGCGGACATCGTAAAACGAATACCCCGCACCTTCGACGGGGTCCTCGATGAGTGTCGTGAGCGAACCGTCGCCCAGGTTGAGCACACCGAGCGTGTTGGCATGCCGCGCCGATGCGGGTGCCATCATCGCCGCGGCGTAATCGCCGTCGCAGTAGTACAGCAGCGTACCCAGAGGCAATGTCCATGAAGCTGCAGGCTCGAGGTCGATTTCGACGGCCTCGTACTCATCCGTAATCGAGACAATCTTTGAATCGTCCTTGATAACCTGCGGCTCGCCGGCGGCATCATCACTCGTGCCCGTTTTTTTCGAGCAACCGGCCAGTACGGCAGCAGTACCGGTAGCGGCGCCACCCAGCACAAAACCTCGACGCGTTATTCCATTCTTAAAGCGGTCGGCGATACCCATTAGGCGATCTCGGCGCGAGCGGCCTCGATAGCGCGCGTAAGCTGATCGGCGCAGGAGGTCTTTTTCATACCGCAGGTATTACCAGCGAGAACCTCGATTACGCGATCGGCAGGAGCACCCTCGACCAGCTTGGAGATAGCCTTGAGATTGCCGTCGCAGCCGCCGGTAAACTCGACGCCCAGCACTTTGCTGCCGTCATCGGAAAGATTGAGGTGGATATTGCGAGAGCATACACCCTGAGGCTTGTAGTCAAAACTAATCATTGAGATCCCCTCTCAGAAAGAAATTTCAGACGTCTATTATCCCCGCCTGGGCCGACTTATTATCGTAAGCACCGATTCAACATCCTACGATGCATAGATTAGTGGGGGCAAGATTAGCAGCCCGTACCCCGTGCGTGGACTGTGCGCTTCTCCCGATACATATTGTGGTCGGCGACACGATATACATCGGCCAGCGTATTTCCAGCCGTCTCGACGGTCGCCACGCCAATCGATGCGCTGACCGTCAGTGCCTCATCGCTTACCGCGGCAAGACCGAGACGAAGATCCTGTTCCAGCCCGAGCGCAGACTCGTTGTCAGTATGGGGGCAAACCAGCAAAAACTCGTCGCCGCCAACGCGCATCGGCAGGTAATCCGCACCAGCCACCCGCCGCAGCACGGACGCCGTCCGTCGCAGCAGTTCATCCCCCATCTCGTGACCGTAGATATCGTTGGTCCGCTTGAGATAATTGCAGTCCAACATAATCACGCTCACGGGCAAGCCCTCGTTTACCAGGCTATCTCCGCGCGATTCAAGGTAGTTGCGGTTGCGAAGCCCCGTCAGTTTGTCTTGGTATGTCAGCTCCTCGGCATGCTTGACCATCGATATGTTGTGCGTCGCCACGACGACCGACTCCAGCCGGCCTTGCTCATCGCGATGCTGGGGGACAACCTGTAGCGAGTACCAAGCGCCTCGACAATCTCGCACCTCGGCAGCCAAGTACGGTACGCCCTCCATACGTTCGCGAAGCGTACTTATATCTACGAGTTCCACAACCGCTTCGCGGCTTTCGGGGCTCACGATATCCCGGCAGACCGTGTCCATAAAGTCATATGCCTCGCTGTGCTCGGCAAATATCTTCGCTATCGTCGGCGACATATTGATTCCCTCGATCTCGAGGGTGTCGAGATGCAAAAGGAAAGTCGAATCGTAGATGGCGCTTATGGCATTGATAATGCCGAGCTGTTTATCCTTTTCGACCAAATTGCGGCGATCAACGATATTTCGAGCCAACAGTACCACGACCCAAAACGCAAGGCACACCAAGACGCCAGAGGCGACAAATGTGATCCTGCCAGACATGACCTCAGATTTGGGATACAGCGCAAACAGGCGGTAGTCCTTGTATGCCGCACGCACCGCGTACCATTTGTCTCCTCGATATTCGATGCGCGTTAGGCCATCGTCTTTCCACTCAACCCCTGCGCTGGTGAGGAATCGGGCGAGCGACACGTCAGCATCGGCACTGTTGGATGAGACAATCTCCGCATCCTCCATAACAAGCACCGTGGGGCCCTGGTGGAAGGTGCTGTTCGAAAGCACGTCGGCTATGGCATATGAATAGTCGTCCGCTGGATCGGAAACAAATGAGCGGTATGCCAAGGCAACGCCGTCGCCATACGGGATAGCACAGACGGCAAAAACGACACCACGGCGCTCGACGACAGTTGAGTAGGTCACTTTGGAACCTTGATACATCGATGCGACCGGCGCACAGGCCAGCTCCTCTCGCCACAACATGAGCGGATCGCGACCATCGATGTCGTAGTGGGCAGCCATATGGCCATCGGAGTCCATGACCATCAGCCCCGAAAGGTTCTCGGCATGGACAAATTGCTCGATAAGATCGTCGTTAACCTCAACGCGATCAGAGGACAGGAACGTCGCAAACGATTCGACCGCGGCGAGCAAATCGTGCGTCTCTTCGGTTTTTCTCCCCTGTTCGTAGCGGTCATATTTTTCGCAAGCGTTTTCCAAAAACGCCATGGTTTCTTGGCCAAACCCAAGCGTTTTTTCGAGGCAGCGATGGGTTCCAACCGTATACAACAGGCCTAACAAGACAGCGCTGACAATAACGCCGACAGCTATGACGGTCAGAGTCTTTCGACGCAAGCGGTGCTCATCATTTGTCATGGATTTGCTCCTTGCCCGCCCGTCGTCGCCCCTGTCTTGTAATTGCCCACAATACGGTCAATCGTGCCATCTCGGTCCATGGCAAACAATGCGGTATTGAGATCCTTTACGATCGGTCCTTCATAGCTGTCATCAAACGCGACGCCCAGATCAACCGTCATAACGTTGTCAGCGAACACGCGGTAAAGGCCGGGATACCGGGCGACAAGTCGGTCAAGCGGCTGAACGTCCGCCATCCAACAGTCGACATACCCTTTGGCGAGGGCGGCTTTGCAGAGTTCGGCAGAACCATACGATTTGATTTGCACGTTCGGCGAGATTTCCAGATCCCCTGCGAGCAATCGGCGTTCACTCACCGAGCCCGCAATTACCGCGATGGTCTTGCTTCCATCGAGATGCGCCAAGGACTTGATGCCACTCGTTTTCTTGGCGGCAACCGAGACCGTCACGGTTAGATACGGCTCGGTCCAGTAATACTTATCCTCGCGATAACAGGGAGAATAATCACACCACAGGCAATCGATATCGCCGTTTTCGAGCAGCCGGTCGCGATCGTTCCAGTCAATATCGACAAACTGCGGCTTGATCCCCGCACGTTTGCAGGCCTCGCGGGCGATGTCGATATCGATACCGGCGTAATCGCCCGTGGTATCGACATACACATAGGGGTCGTTATCCGTAACGCCGATTTTGAGTACCGGGAGGTCTTTGTCGGCTTCATTCGGGGAGGAAGAACTGCTTCGAACGGTATACGTCAGGGCGGCCACACAGGCGGCAACAAGGAACATGAGCGCAAACAAGACGACGGCGGCTCGCTTGATACGTCCGGGCACAAGCCTCCCTTCATCGAAACAGCAGTCGGATTTCATTGTATACCTGGGGCTGATGCGGCGATAAAAAAGCGCCTCACCCAAGATGGGCAAGGCGCCAAAGGTTGGAATGCATCCGCAAACGGCCGAATTAGGTTAACCCTACTCGAAGCTCAGCTGCTCCAGGCGACCGAAGACCGTGTCGATGCGGGTGAGGAAGTCCCACGGATCAAAGATCTCGTCGAGCTTCTCCTGGCTGACGGTGCAGCGCGGATCGGCCTCGAGACGCTCCTTAAAGGTGGGACCGGAGACACAATCCTGCACTTCGTGCCAGGTGGCCATGGCGTTTTCCTGCACGATAGCGTAGGCGTCCTCGCGGGTGATGCCCGTGTCGACGAGGGCCAACAGCACCTTGGAGGAGAAGATAAGGCCGCGGGTCTTGTTGAGGTTGGCCATCATGCGAGCCGGATACAGCTGCAAGCCGTCGATAACGCGGATGAGGCACTGGAACATGTGGTCAAGCGCGATGAAACTATCGGCCTGGGCGACACGCTCGGCAGAGGAGTGCGAAATATCGCGCTCGTGCCACAGGGCGACGTTGTCGAAGGCGACCTGGGCGTTGGACTTCACGATGCGCGACAGGCCACAGACCTTCTCCATGGTGATCGGGTTGCGCTTGTGCGGCATGGCGGAACTGCCCTTTTGACCCTTGCGGAACGGCTCCTCGGCCTCGAGCGTATCGGTCTTCTGCAGATTGCGAACCTCGGTAGCGATGCGCTCGCAGGTGGCCGCCGTGGTGGCAAGGACGCCGGCGAGGTAGGCGTGATGGTCGCGGCTGATGACCTGCGTGGACAGCGGGTCGTGCACCAGGCCCAAGTGCTCGCAGACGTACTCCTCGACGAACGGCTCGATGGAGCTGTAGGTGCCGACAGCACCCGAAATGGCACCGAAGGCAACGTTCTTGCGGGCATCCTCGAGACGGTCCAGATCGCGCTTGAGCTCCCAGGCCCAAGAGCCAAACTTCATACCGAAGGTCATCGGCTCGGCGTGGATGCCATGAGTACGGCCGGCACAGAGTGTGTTGCGCTCCTCGAAGGCACGACGCTTGCAGATCTCGCCGAGCTTCTTGACGTCCTCGATGATCAGGTCACAGGCCTGGGTGAGCTGGTAGCACAGAGCCGTATCGCCCAGGTCGGAACTGGTCATGCCGTAGTGGACCCAGCGGCTGGGCTTGGGGTCGCCCTCAGGAACATCGGCGTCGATGTACTCCTTCATGTTGGTCAGGAAAGCAATAACGTCGTGGCGCGTGACTTCCTCGATCTCATCGACCTTTGCCTTCTCAAAGTTAGCGTGATCGCGGATCCACTGGGCTTCGTCTTTAGAAATACCGATCTTGCCGAGCTCCGCCTGGGCCTCGCAGGCCAAGACCTCGATCTCCTGCCAAATGGCGTACTTGTTTTCGAGGGAGAAGATATGTCCCATCTCCGGGCGGGTATAGCGATCGATCATAGCGGCTCCTTTTTGGTTATTGGCACGTTGGTCGTAACTCAACCATTGTACCGTGCGCAGGTGCAAGTATGGGCAGCAGGCATTAACCTAACATTTTGCCGCAAGAGCGGCCATGGGGACGTCCGCGTATTTGCTTCGCAAATACGCACCGGCTTCGGCCGCCTGCCGGCGCCCTCGCCCGCTCGCTACAAACGCTTCGCGTTTGCTTTACGCTCGCACCCTGGCGGGTTCGAGTCCCGGCACTTTATTGAAAAAAGCACGGCACCGGAACGGTGTCGTGCTTTTACTTTTTTTGGAGCGGGCAACGGGACTCGAACCCGCGAGTGTCAGCTTGGGAAGCTGATGCCTTACCACTTGGCGATGCCCGCATATGTGGGGGATAGTATAACGCGGTTGTCTTGTTCGATACAAGGGTGACGATACTTGTTTTAGCTGTGGAGAATCCTCCTAAAAATAGGCCAATTGTGTAGATGAGGACCTGTAGGCTCTTTTATTTACCATTGTCTACCTGCAGATTTATTCCATTGTCTTTCGTAGGCGCCATTTGTCAGATATCGGGCAAGCTTTTGGTCAGGCTCCGGTACTTACCCGCATGAACCTCGGGGGTAGCCTCATCCCAAGCGCCGCGGCCTCCCCGTGCGGCGCACGAGGGATAAGGAGCAGCCATGTCCAACGCACCCACGCACTCTGTCCACAGCGCAATCACAGCAGGATCGCTGCTCCTAGTCCTCTTTTTACTTTTAGGCTGCATGACACCGGATGCCGCGCTCGCCGTCGACGGTTATGAATCGCTCGGATTCCGCACTATCAGCAATGAATGCGGTCCTTTTGGGGTTGGCAAATACGAGGCACAGGATTCTTCGACTGCCTACTGTATGAACCAGGACCGATTTGGCCCCAGCACACCGGGCGGACCCTGGCTCACCTACAATCAGGGCTGGGTATGGCTCGAAGACGAATTCGCGGCCATCATCTGCCATGGCTACCCCACCGCCACATCCTTTGGCGGGCATAACCTGTCCCCCGATCGAGCACGCGCCGCAACCCAACTTGCCGTCTGGATGCTCAACGGCACCACCCATACCGACGGATCATTCTCATATACAACCGCCCAGGGCGTCACAAAGAGCGGAAACTTTTCCGGCGACAATGAGGTCGTTGCCACAGCGCGCTGGCTCCACGACAGCGCCAAGTCGGAAAGCATTAAAGCCGCACCGCATCGCGCGCGGCGCTATTTGGGAACTGTGTCGGGCGGCAGCAAGCGTCAAGACATGCTCTACGTGCTCCCGGCCGTCTCCGCATCCTTCCAAAAACAGTCAGCCAACGCCGCCATCACGAGCGAAAACGATACCTACAGGCTCGACGGAGCGAGGTTCGACATCTATGAGAGCGCCGGCGACAAGCGTGTCGGCAGCATCCAGATGGACAGCAGCGGTCGCGCACAGGCGACACTTTTGCCCAACACGGCATATTATCTGGTCGAAACCAAAGCTCCGGCGGGCTATATCCCCAGGAGTGACCGCATCGCCTTTTCCACCGGCAATGACGGCGGAAATGTCGTCATCGATGAGCAGCCCGGCACCATTACCCTGCGCATCGCAAAGGTCGATGCCGCGACAGGGGCAGGTCCTCAAGTCGGTGCGTCACTTGCCGGTGCTGAGTTCACCTGCGTCTCACAGTCTACCCCGGGCTGGTCGCACACCCTCACAACGGATGAGGACGGGCGGGCAACACTTACCGACATCCCCCTGGGCACCTTTAGCATCTATGAGTCGAGAGCTCCCGAGGGTTATCTGCCCTCCAATGAAACCTGGAGCTATACCATCGGTGCCGACCAGCTCGGAGACGCGGGCGTCGTTGAACTCGAGCGTCGCATCCCCAACATCCCCATCGCTTTTGACCTCGAGATTTCAAAGTTCAAGGACTGCGGTAATAGTGACGAATCTGGCGTAGAGCAGCCGGCGGAAGGCGTGGTCTTTGAAGTGGCAAGCAACACTTCGCAGCAGGTTGTTGGAACGCTGACCACCAATATCTACGGCTTCGCATCGACCAAAGACCAGGCCGGAGCATGGTTTGGCGCAGGAGAGCGCCCCGATGGCGTCAGCGGAACCATACCGTATGACCGTGCCGGCTACACCATTCGTGAGGTTGTCGACACTGTGCCCGACGGCTTTAAGCAGGCAGGGGAATGGACTATCACAGCAGAGCAGATCACGGACGGCGCAGAGCTTCAGTACATCGTAGACAACCACGCCCTGTCGACACATCTTCAAATCGTGAAGCGCGATGCTCAGACCGGCAACGCCGTACCACGCGCTGGGTTCACCTTTCAGCTGCTCAACGGCGACCGTGAGCCCATCTCGCAAACATCCTGGCATCCCGCCCATACCGTTATGAATACCTTTACGACCGATGAAACCGGCACCGTCACCCTACCCGAATCGCTTAACCCGGGCACGTATTACATACGAGAGACTTCCGCCAAGGAACCGTATCTTGTTGGTGAAGATCTGGAGATAACGATTCCCGCCGACATGAACTTAACGCCCGTCGCGGTCGCCTCGTTTTACGACGACGCGGCAACAGGAAGCATCGAGATCGTCAAGAACGATGCCGTAGGTGGGCGCGCCCTTGCCGGTGCTGTTTTTGATATCCGTGCCGCGGGCGATATCGTGCGCCCCGACGGCAGCATTGCTGCCCTGGACGGCGAAACCGTCACATCCATCACGACCGACGAGCGGGGATTTGCGTGCGCGACTCATCTTTCACTGGGGTGCGGAACCGCCACCTATGAGGTAATCGAGGTGCAGGCACCCGAAGGTTACCTGCTCGACCAAAGCGTCCACACCGTCGAGCTGTCGTATGCCGGTCAGGAAACACCCGTGATCAATGCGCACCTCGATGTTTCTAACGACTACACCAAAATCGACATCTCCAAAGTAGATTTGACCGGCAAACAAGAAGTGGAAGGCGCCCGGCTCTCCCTCCACGGTGCCGACGGAACCGAAATTGACGCTTGGACCTCCTCTGACAAACCGCATCGCATCGAGCATCTTTTGCCCGGCACCTACACCCTGTGCGAAGTGATGCCCCCGCGCACTTACGACCTTGCCGAAGACATGACGTTTGAAATTAAGGCCACAGGAGAAGTGCAGACGGTAACCATGAAGGACGCACCCATCGAGATCGAGGGCAGAGTCGACAAGCGGCAAGAGATCGCCCGCCCTATCGGTAAGGGTCTCGTCGCCAACGGCGATGGCAAAAACCGAGCCGTGGCACAATCCGATGCGGACGGCTCCTTCTCTTATACGCTCGATGCTAAAAATGAGTCGGATACCTGGGTTGATGAATTCACCATCACTGACGATCTCGAATGCGCCAAGGAA
Organism: uncultured Collinsella sp.; assembly: GCA_900556675.1. Lineage (GTDB taxonomy): Bacteria > Actinomycetota > Coriobacteriia > Coriobacteriales > Coriobacteriaceae > Collinsella. Next base: position 1,576 of record USQE01000025.1, on the reverse strand, counting down.
GGCACTGCCAAACTCATCGCCATCGAAACCCCTGTCGCGACCGGGGACATCGACGGTCTTTGCAACGTGTGGTATCGAACGTCTCCAGTGGGAAGTATCGATACGGGCGAACAGACCAATGCAACGCTCAGCGACGGGCATGACAACCCCTGGCTCGAAACGGACGAGGTCAAAAAGCTCCTAGGTGACGATTTGCGCATGGTCGATTACGGCGATTGGCATCTTTGGAAAGCCGATATCCCAACAACGGAGTCGGTCACCCTCGAGGCAAAAGAGCTCGCTCTTTTGGACGATACCGCCGTCACGGGCATTCGTCTTGAGTACGGGGCCGTATCGGCCGACTTCACGACAAGAGGCGCTGCAGAATCTTGGACCCGCGAGGACCTCAAAGACGAGCATGACGACCTTGATGATGTGAGCGCCGTCCTTGACTCGGATATTCACGGTGCCGTCATCCATATGCAGGCCGCGTCGTCTTACACGCCTCAGACCGCACTCGCCAACAGCGCTCGCGTTGACCTCTGTCGCAATGGCGGCGGTAGCAACCTTGAATCACATGACGAGGATCGCGTCATCCAGCGATGCGCCATGCCGCAAGATTTACCGGCAACGGGCTCCCTTCCCATTGCCGCCTGCCTCACCGCCTTCGTGACCTCCGGCGCCGCGGCAATCTGGTTTGCCCATCTAAAGCTGGCGTCAAAACGTCGCTGACGCAATAAAAAAGAGGCGAGCCCGTCTCCCGGCTCGCCTCTTATTCGTTCGTGGCGAAATGGCTATTCCCCAGATGCAGACCCACCGTCGATGAGCGCTTGATCGGACTCGGAGATGCCATCGGCTCCCAAACTCTGCTCGTGCTCCACTTCTTCGTTAATCGTGGACTCAGGCGTTGAGCCTTTAACGCCCACGATATACGCGGCCCCGAAACCAAGGACAATGGCGATCAGGGCCAAGATGAGATAGACGGGCCAGTGGCGCTTGATGTACGAAAACACGCAGACTCCTTAGAGGTCAACCTACGAACGACGAATGACCTCGGTCACGACCTCGGACACCGTAGCGATATTTGTCGGATTGACGTTGTACGGCAGATCGTCCTCAGTGTGAGCGCACGCCAGACGTGGGCCGTCGGCGCCGGCGATGGTAAGGGCGCGTCGGCTTGCCTCGAGCGCAGCATAGGCATCGGTCTTGGCATAGGGCATCTCAAATGCACCGCAATCGACATGGAACGACTTGCACACCTTGTTGACCAAGTTCATGATGCGTCGGTCACCCTTGAGCAACTGCTGCTCGCCCTCGACCGTCACGACCGAAAGCCTACCGGCACCAATGGACTCAAGGTTGATAAAGAACACGCCGCGGAGCTTGTCGCGATGCGCGGCCAGGAACGCCTTCATGCCGGCGCCGTCGCAATCAGAAGCGCCTGTAGCCACAAACCAAATGTCGTGGCCAAGCAGCTCGTCATCGCCCATGGAGGCAACGGCAGTGAGCATATCCTCGGCGGAAGCTCCATCGGAAGACGTGGCGCCACCCTTCCAGCCGTCGCCGTCATCCTCGAAGTTATCCCACGAGCCGATAC
>USQE01000024.1 GCA_900556675.1 uncultured Collinsella sp. | reverse complement strand
GCTCGTTGATAATTTGATTGGGTTTATATTCATCGGTAAAAATGCCGTTCAAAATGGCCTGATATACCATATTTTTAAGGCTTTCCTGTTGTTTTTTCATAAGGGGAAACTCCTTATCTTTTATTTTCTTCACTTTTGCGCATCCTGATTTTTTTCTTCTCCAAATGCGCCCTGTTTTTTATCTTAACAAATTTTTTTTTGCTTGTAAATGCCGTGCTCCCAGATTTTTACCGGTAAAAAAGAGGAAAATGATGTTTTCACCATTTTCCCTCTTCTGTTCCCTCATTGGACGTTATCGCTTATTCTGTCTGCCGTCAGATCACATACTCATTCGACTTCTGCATCTGCCATTCCACCAGATCTGCCAGCGTAATATTGTCCACCACACTGTTGATGGCATCGTTCAGTTTTTTCCAGAGCATCACCGTAACGCACTGATCTTCCCTGCCGCAGTCGGCGCCGTCTTCTACACAGTCCACCGGCGCAAGGCTACCCTCGGTCAGACGCAGGATCATTCCCACGGTATATTCTTCCGGCTTTCGTTTCAGGGAATAACCGCCCGCCGGGCCGCGCACACTTTTTACGAAACCAGCTTTATTCAAAATCGAGATGATCTGTTCCAGATATTTTTCCGAAATCTCCTGCTTCTTGGCAATGGCTTTGAGCGGAATATACTCGTCGGAATTCTGCTCTGCCAGATCAATCATCACACGAAGGGCGTATCGGCCCTTTGTCGAAATCTTCAAACTCCTCGCCTCCACTTATAAACCTATCATATCACAAGATAAATAGGATGACAAGTCAAAGACGTTGCAAAAAAAGAGCCTGCGCGTTTTTTCACCGCACAGGCCCATTTTCTTTGCTTAAATTCTCTTCAATTCGTACTCGCGGGTACCCAGGCCAATCTTTTCCGCCTGCTCAAGAGTCGCCTTCCATTCCACGTTGGGGTTGGAATCCTTGAAATTGTCATGGTGGCAATGCCAATCCGCCTTGCTCAGGTTATCGCCCAGCTGGCTGCCGGGGATGGGCTGTGCCGCCAGGCAGGCATCCGCACAGGCCTGGTCCAGTGCAACGGGATCAAAGCTTGCGAACATGCCGATGTCGGGCAGGATGGGCGCATCGTTTTCGCCATGGCAATCACAGTTGGGGCTGATGTCCTGCACCAGACTGATGTGGAAGCAGGGACGGCCCTGACAAACCGCCTGTGCGTATTCCGCCATCTTGCGGTCCAGCATCTCGTTGGCCGAATCATCCGGACTGGAAATCGCGTCAAACGAGCAAGCGCCAATGCAACGGCCACAGCCCTTGCACTTATCGTAATCGATCACGGCCTTGCGATCCACATAAGAAATCGCGTCGCTGCCGCATTCCTTGGCACAGCGGCGGCATCCGCGGCACAGATCATGGTCGATTTGCGGCTTGCCGTCCGCGTGCTGAGCCATCTTGCCGGCGCGGCTTCCGCAGCCCATGCCGATGTTCTTGATTGCACCGCCGAAACCCGTCGCCTCATGGCCCTTAAAGTGAGTCAGGCTGATGAACACATCCGCATCCATAATGGCGCGGCCGATTTTCGCCGTTTTGCAGAATTCGCCGTTGAGAACGGGAACTTCCACATCGTCTGTGCCGCGCAGACCATCGCCGATGATAATCTGGCAACCCGTGGTCATGGGCCAGAAGCCGTTAAGGTTGGCGCAGTCCATATGCTCCAGCGCGTTCTTGCGGCTGCCGGGATAGAGCGTGTTGCAATCCGTCAGGAAGGGCAGGCCGCCCTGCTCCTTACAGAGATCCGCAACCACCTTTGCGTAATTGGGGCGCAGGAAGGCCAGATTGCCCAGCTCGCCAAAGTGCATCTTGATGGCGACGAACTTGTTCTCAAAGTCGATCTGCTCGATACCGGCGTGACGGATGAGGCGCTTGAGCTTGTCGAGCTGGCTCTCGCGAGCATGCGTGCGCAGGTTGGTGAAGTACACCTTAGCGGGTGCTGCGGGTGCAGTTGCGGTCATAGATATATCCCCTCGGTCTATATGGCGTTACAGACATAGAGGATGGTACCAGTTAAAGCAGAGTTAAAGTCAAGTACGGAACCTAGTCATTGGGGACGTTCTTAAACGACTACTCTTGGACTTTGAGCGCCTCGGCCAGGCCCACACGTTTGATGGAACGCATGTGCAGCAGCGCCACGACCAGGTAGGTCGCAAAGCCGATTCCTGCGCACGCCGCCATGGACCAAGCGGGCACGTAGATCTCGATATTGCCGTTATAGGCGAGCAGCATCGAGCGGAAGATGGCCGTGAGCGAGCCAATAATGACCGGCAGGCTCAGCACGAGTGACGCCGCAACGCACAACGTGATCGAGCGGATGTACAGATGCGAAATCTCGCTATCGCGATAGCCAAAGACTTTCATGTAGCTGATCGAACGGGCGCTGTGGTCGATCACAGCCTTGGTCAGCAGGTACATAAACAGTAAGAAGATGAACACCGCAAGCCCAACCATCATTCCGATCATTTTGCTCATCATGCCGATGAATTGGTCGCCCACGGCGCGCATGTCGTCGGGCGTGGTGTCGCCGGCAAAGTAACGAGCATCGAGGTCGAGCTTCTCGTTGCTCACATAGCCGTTAAAGTAGGCGGCGTCGTTGTCGAACAGCTCATTAAAGTCGTCGATACTCATATAGATATTCATGTCCGACTTGGAGCCCCAGGCACAGTCCTTGCCCGCGTACTCAAGGGAATAATACTCACCCTCGTACTTGTCGCTGAGCGTGACCTTCTGGCCCTCGCTCCAGCCAAACTTGTCGAGCAAGCCACCGCCAAAGACGACGCGTCCGTCGCCGACGTTGAGGCCTTTCCAATAGCGCGAGTCGGATGAAATGCCGTAGACAGAAATCGTCTCCTCGCCATTACCATCGCCGCGGTCGTATTGCAGCTGGTAAACGGCATATTTCTCGGCCTGCGCGATTGCGCCCGCGCCGTTGTCAATCGTGTTGACCGGGTGAATGTCGTCGTTGTCGGTGTCGATCTTAGAGGCCTTGTCAATCAGGTCGATAGCCTCGTCGCGGTTGCAGCCGAGGATATCGGCAAGGTCATCGAGGCGCGCATAAAGCGCATCCTTCTTGTCCTGGACCTTGGTAAGCGCATCCTGCGCCGCAGTCAGGCTCTCGGCAGACGGAGATGCGGTCGCGGCATCGGCTGCCGTCTGCGCCGCATCGGCCGCGTCGTCAAGCTCGTCATCGGCATCTTGGGCGGCGGAAAGCAGCACGCCGTCAACCGACTGCAAGCGCTCGAGTGCTGACCACTGCTCGCGATCCTCGGCAGTGCCCTCGAGCTCCAGCGGCGCCTTGAGCGTGTACTGGTGCTCGGCGACCAGGCTTGTCTCGAGGTTGTCCGCGTAGTGCGTCATCGTGGGAAGAATCGCCAGGCCAAAGAGCAGCAGCAGCGAGGCAAACGCAATGCCCACAAAGAGCGTGGCAAAGTTGCCCAGGTTGCGCAGAAAGATACGCAGGCGGAAGCGGGAAACAAAACCCATGCGCTCCGGCAGTTGCATACCGCGCTTGGTGCCCGATTTGCCGCTCGCCTCGTGACGAAGGAACTGCAACGGCGTCTTGCCCATTTTGCGAAGCAGGCCCACCAGCGTGATGAGGATGAGCGCGGCGGCGGGAACCACGGCGCACTTCACAAAGATCTCCCAGCTCCAGTACACCTGGAAGGGCGGCAGGCTGTACGAACCGTAATAGAGGCTGCGCATGGGCTCGGTAAAGAACACAACGCCGAGCGCAGTGCCCAAAAGCGCCGCGACCACGCCCACGATGGCGGGAAGTGCCAGGTAGTGCAGCACGATCTCGCGACGGCGATAACCGCTGGCGAGCAGCGTGCCGATGATGGCGCTCTCCTCCTCGATGGTGGCGTCGGTAAGGACCACAAAGACGAACGCCATGATCACGATGATGATGTCGAGCAGCGTCATCCACATCATGGAGTCGCCGTCCACGTCATCGCGCGCATAGCCAATGCCCTGATTGGAATCGGCGTCGGTCAGATCGTCCACGCGCGCATCGGCGTCGGTCAGTGCCTCGACCATATCTTGCTCGGCGTCGATGCGGTCCGCGGTGGGGAGGTCGCGATCGGTAAAGGTGAAGGAGTAGGTGTAGGCGGGTGCGCCGCCGGCATCTTCGAGCGCGGCAAAGCCGCCATCGGTGACCTCGGCCACGCCGTACGTGATGGTGTTCACCGTAAAGTCCGAATTGTTGAGGAACAGCGCCTGACTATCGGGCTGGGTCATGATGCCGCAAATGGTGTAGGTGCGATCCTCGAGCTCGACTTTATCGCCCACGGACAGGTTGTTATTGGTGGCAAAGACACGGTCGATGGCCACCTCGTCATCCGCCTTGGGTTCCTTGCCCTCACAGTAGGACGCAATGTCCACCTTAGCGCGGTGCGCATAGGTGCGCAGCGTGCGCTTGGTGCCGTCGTCGCCGGCGGTCTTTTTGATGATGGCGTCGATGGAGAAATTCTTGTAGAGCGTGACGCCGCCGACGTCGCCGGCTGCATCCTCGGCGGCCTTGAGTTGATCGTCGGTAGCCTCGAAGGAGGTGGTCACGCGGCCGTCCTCAATCGCGTACGCATCGCGCATGTCATCGATAAGGCAGCCGATGGAATGCGCTGCGAGCAAAAATCCCGAGGTGAGAGCGATGCTTCCGCACATAAGCAAAAAGATGCCCAGGTACTTGCCGATATTGCGGCGCAGCTCGCGCGGGAGACGTTTTGCGAGAGGTGTCATGGCGCCGCCTACCAATCGAGCTCGGCGGCCGCGACGGGCGACTCGTTGAGCTCATCCTCGACGATGCGTCCGTCGCGCAGGCGCAGCACGCGGTTGGCCATGCGGGCGATGGCGGCGTTGTGCGTGACGATGATGATGGTGCAGCCGTACTCGTGATTGACATCCTCCATGAGCTGCAGGATTTCCTTGGACGTCTTGTAGTCAAGCGCGCCCGTGGGCTCGTCGCACAGCAGCAGGCCCGGGTTTTTGACGAGCGCACGGCCGATGGCGCAGCGCTGCTGTTGGCCGCCCGAAACCTGACGCGGGAACTTGTTGCGGTGCTCGTAGAGGCCCAGCGAACGCAGCAGGTCGTCGACATTGAGCGGGTTTTTGGACAGGTGCGCCGTGACCTCAATGTTTTCCTTGATGGTGAGGTCGGGCACCAGGTTGTAGAACTGAAAGACAAAGCCCAGCTCGCGGCGGCGGTACTCACCCAGGTCGGTGGGCTTGAGCACCGTGAGGTCGCAGCTGTCCACCATGATGGAGCCGCCGTCAGCATCCTCCAGGCCGCCGATCAGGTTGAGAAAGGTCGACTTGCCCGAGCCCGAGGGCCCCAGCATGACGCAGATCTCGCCGCGGTTGATGGACGCGTCGATGCCATCGAGTACCGTCAGGCGCGCATCACCGTCGCCGTAGTGCTTTTTGAGATCCTTAACCTGGACGTAGGCTTCCTGCGTTGCCATGGTATCCCCCATTGTTAGCCTCGTACTACTTTATGAACGTAATAGTAAACCTTGGCGAACTATTTTGGGGCGAGGCCTAGGATTTATTTCAGACTAGGCGCGGGATTTGGCACGTGAGAGGGCCAGGCCTACGGCGGCAATGGCGGCGGCGAAGAGCACGGTGACGCCCAGGTCGCAGGCGATGTCGCCCAACACGGTGGACGTCAGATCCGAAGCGAGCGCCTTGCCAATCGCGTCGTTCACCCAATATGTCGGCACGAAGTGCGCCACGGTCTGCACGGCCGAACCCATGAGCGACAGCGGCATCCAGGCGCCACCCAAAAACGTCATGAGCATGCCAAGCAGGTTGCCCACACCGTTGAGCAGCTCCTCGCGCGCGCCCAGGCTCGACAGCGTAAAGCCAACGGCCAGTGGCGTCAGCGCTAGGGCAAACGTTGCCGCCAGCGCCAGACACACGCGGCCCACGCCGACCTCGGCAACCGCGCTGGCAAAGCCCACGACGCCCATCATGCTCGACACAAACCAGATACAGACGGTGAGCACGGCGGCGGCCGCAAACACGGCAAGCGAACGCTGGCGATCGGAGATTGGGCCGGCATCCATGCGGCGCACGCGCTCGGGCTCGTTCATGCCCGAAAACACCAAGCCCACCGACACGATGACCGACGAGATAATCGCGTACGCGCCAAAGTTGAAGTACGACTCGAGCGTGGCGGCAGCAGCCGAGTCGACCTTGACCCGCTCGATCTGGACCTCCGCGCGCTTTGCAGCGGCATGTTCGGCGGCCTTGGCAACGTCGCCGTTGGAGGCAGTGGGCTCAAGTGCGGCTGCAGCGCCCGCGAGCGAGATCCAGCGCGAAGCCTCGGCAGACGAAAGCGCCGCCGCCATGGTGCCGGCACCGTAGGTCACATCGAGCTTGGGCAGGGACTCCCCCGCGCGGGCAGCCGCGACCAGGTCGTCCTCGAACCCCTCCGGGATAAAGAACACGCAGTCGGCGCTGCCCTTGGCGCTGTTGCTCTTGGAGAGCGCGTCCGCAAGGTCGTACGTGTCATCGCCGACGCCCGTGACCAGGTCAAACCGCGAACCTAGGTGCTTGGTGAGCGCACGTGAAAGATCACTGCCATCGCGGTCGACCACGATCACGTTGGCGTCGTAGGGCTTGTACTCGGTGAGCTGCGACGAGTTCCAGCTCACCGATGCCGCGATGAATACGCCCATCAGCGAAATGAACACCGTGTAGATGAGCAGGTAGAACGGGTGAACGAGCGCCATGCGAAGCGCGGTCTTAAAGGTGCTCATAGCGGCTCCTTCCAAAGATCAGCGTGGCGGCGGCAACGAACAGCAGTGCCATGAGGACCAGTGCGCCGGCGCGAACGGCAAAAGGATCCAGGTCCTCAAAGAAATACAGGCGGTTGAACATGTCGCAGATGAGCTTGACGGGGTTGAGCCAGCACTCGGCCGGACAGGCGCGGGCGACGTCATCGGCAAGCGCCATCGCCGGTTCGCCGTAGAGCCCAGCGAACAAAGCGCACGTGGTGGCAAAGCCTGTGAGGATGCCCGACTTGGATGCCTTGCCGCCCTTAACGGGAAGCGTGCCCACAAAGAGTCCCAAGCCCGTGGCGGCAAGCGCGGAAGCGGCACCGCCCACCAGACACAGCCCCTCGCGCCCGCCAAAGTCGACGCCCACAACCAGGCGCACGTAGCCGATCGCGATCGCCATCGAGGCAAAGGAGACCAGCCACGAGCCCACAAAGATGCCGGCCAGCGACGCCGTCTTGGAAAGGCCGCCCACGCAGCGACGCGCGCCAAGGCCCGACAGATTGGGCTGCAGATCGACGACGCTCAAGGCGGCAAACTCGGCAGACATCATCGCGACCAGGCCAAAGAGCGCGTAATAGTAGATGACCGTGCCATCGGGTGTGGTGCGTGTCAGGCTTACGCGGCGGGTACTGCCCTCGAGCGACAGGGCGCGCGCAACCGCCTCCGGGTCGGCGAGCGCCGCCGGGTTGTCCTGGGCAATCTGGGACATGAGCTCGGTATTTTGTGTATACGAGCTTGCCACCGTCTCCAAAATGCTGCGGTCGGTGAGCACCGACGACGCACGCGAGCTGTCGTAGCTCGACAGCAACGTGAGCTTGGGTGCGCCCGCGTCGTCGACCGTATAGATGCCCGCGACCTCGCCGGCCTTAAGCGCACGGTTCGCATCGGCTGCGTCGTCGCACTCGTGGATCTCGAGCAGCTGATCGTCGCTCTCCTTGGCAAGCGACGTCGCCACGTCCTTAAAGGTCGAGGCGTCCCAGGCCTCGTCCGCTATGACGGCAACCGGCACCGGGTCGACCGTGCCGTCGGAGCTCAGATTCGCAAACATAAACATGAACATCGTGGAAAGCGCGATGGGAAAGAGAGCGCCCCAGACCCACGTACTCGGTCGGCGCAGCAGCGTCTTGACCGTAATGATAATGGTGTTGAACATGGCTGCCCCCTAGTCGCGCAGCTCGCGGCCGGTGATCTCGAGGAACACGTCGTTGAGGGTCGGCGGCTCGCTCCACACGCGGCCGAGCGCCACATTGGCGGCGCGCAGCGTGTCGAGAATGTCGACCAAATTGTGCGGGCTCGCCTCGCAGGTGCAGATGAGCTCGCCGGCGGACAGCTCGACGCTGAGCACGTGCTCGAGGGCGCGCAGCCGCTCGACCGTGACGGTCTCGACGGCGCCGACCTCGACAGTCACGCGCTCGCCCATTTGAATCATGCGTTTGAGCTCGTCATTGGTGCCCTGCGCCAGCACACGTCCGCCGTCCATGATCATGATGCGGCTGCAAATCTGCTCGACTTCCTCCATGTAATGGCTGGTATACACCACCGTGGCGCCCTCGTCGCGCAGGCGGCAGATGCCCTCCAGGATGGCATTGCGGCTCTGCGGATCGACCGCCACCGTGGGCTCGTCAAAAAAGATGAGCTCGGGCTTGTGCGCGATGCCGCAGGCGATGTTGAGCCGGCGCGCCAGACCGCCCGAGAGCTTGCCGGGGCGGAACTTGGTAAAGTCGCCCAGCCCGACAAAGTCGATGGCTTCGTCGACCAGCGCGCGACGGCGCTTGCGGTCGCTGACGTAAAGGCTGCAGAAATAGTCGATGTTCTCGCGCACCGTGAGCTCGTCGAATACCGCCACTTGCTGTGGCACCACGCCGATGCGGCGCTTGAGGTCGTAGCGGGCGGGCGTCATGGGCTCGCCGAACAGCTCGATGGTGCCTTTGTCGTAGGCGAGCAGCTGCAGAATACAGTTGATGGACGTGGTCTTGCCCGAGCCGTTGGGGCCCAGCAGGCCAAAGATCTCGCCGGGGGCGATGCTCAGGTTAAAGTGGTCGAGCGCAATAAGGTCGTCATAGCGCTTGACGAGGTTTTCGACGTGGACGATGTCTGTCATGAGGCGGCCCTTCTGTTGATTGCGGCCCGGTACGATTGCATCATCGCAGGAGCCGCCGGCGCGCACCAGTGAGCTTTGTCACGAGTGCGGGGCTCGGTCGCGCGGCCTGCCAACGTCCCCGCTTTGCCGCGCGGGAGGAATGTCACAGTTGCGCAGGCGGCCCCTCCACCACGCGCGGCTTCGCGTACAATACCCGTATGAACAGGCTTTTCGACAAATCGATCGTTCTGGCGTGCTGCATTGCGGCCGCCACGGGCCTTGCCGTGGACGCTCGCCTGGTCGCGGCGTTTTGCCTTGGCGTTATTGCCACCTCGCTGGCCGAGGTCGCACAGGAGGAACGCACGCGACGCGCAAGCGAGGCCGCGAGCTACGCTTACATCATCGCGGCCGTCTTTATACCGCCGTTTGTGCCGTTTGCGCCTCTCGCCCTCTATGACATCGCGCGGCGCGTGCGCCGTGAGCAGGCCTGGATCGCGCTGGGCATTGGCTCCGCTTTTGCCTTTGCGCTTGTCGCGAACCTTCGCACCGACGCGCTCACCGCCCGAACGCTCCTGCTGGCCGCCATCCTTTCGGTTGCCGCCACCTTGTTATCGCTACGTACCGCCCAGTTAGAGCGCGAGCAGCAGCGTATGCGCCGTACCCGCGACGAGCTGCAGGAACGAGCCCTCGCGCTCGAGGCGCGCAACCGCGACCTCGCCGACCGCCAAGACTACGAAGTCGAGCTCGCGACGCTCGCCGAACGCGCCCGCATCGCGCGCGAGATCCACGATAACGTCGGGCACCAGCTCACGCGCGCCTCGCTGCAGGCCGAAGCCCTACGCGTGGTCCACGCCGACGAGCCTGGCGTCGCCGCCGATTTCACCGACGTCAAACGCACGGTTGACGAGGCGCTCCAGCTCGTACGTGCCAGCGTCCATGCGCTCAACGACAACGCCGTCGACCTTTCCGTGCAACTCGAACGCATTGTTGAAGGCGCGCGCTCGGACGGCGGCCCGCAAATTGAGCTTGAAGTTTTGGCCGAGCATGCGCCCGCAAATGTCGCCAACTGCTTTGCGGCGGTCCTGCGCGAGGCGCTCTCCAATACCATGCGCCACGCTTGCGCCCATACTGTCACCGTACGGTGCATGGAGCATCCGTCGTTTTACCAGCTCATCGTTACCGACGATGGCGCAGGCGGGGTCCAAGCAAGCGGCCGCGGCGCTGCGGAGGGCATGGGGCTCGCCTCCATGCGCGAGCGCATCGAGGCGCTTAGCGGCACCTTCACCGCCGGCCCGCGTGCCAGCGCCGGCGGCTGGCGCGTGTTTGCCACCGTTCCCAAACAACAAGGAGATGAGGACCGATGAGGCTCATCGTTGTCGACGACGACCGCTTAGTGGTCGATTCGCTCAAGATTATCCTGGGCGCCCAGCCGCAGATCGAGGTGGTAGGTACCGGCGCCAACGGCAACGACGCGGTTTCGCTCTATGCCGAACATGCACCCGATATCGCGCTGCTCGACATCCAGATGCCGGGGCGTGACGGACTTTCGGCGGCACGCGAGATCCTTGAGCGCGACCCTTCGGCGCGCGTGGTGTTTCTGACGACATTCTCGGATGACGAGTACATTGTGTCGGCGCTCAAGCTCGGCGCCCGCGGCTACCTGATCAAGACCGATGTCGCCGCCATTCCGCCAGCGTTGGCGCAGGTCATGGACGGCAAACGCATACTCGAGGGCAAGGCGATCGAGGACATCGATTTTGACGGAACGGGCGTCGAGGCGG
>USQE01000023.1 GCA_900556675.1 uncultured Collinsella sp. | reverse complement strand
CTGCGTTTATGACCATCACGAATGGTATGACGGGCGCAAGTGGGGTTGACACCACTACAGTCACTACTAATGTCGAGAAGAAAGCTCTCTTCCCCGCGACCTACGGCGAGGAAACCGGTGCCACTAAGGGACAGTGGATGACTGGCTTCGGTAAGGAACTTGATGATGGTACGCTTAATAGTGCACTCGAGCTTTGCAAGGACCCGAACAATGCCGAAACCGCTGGATCTACTGCTGCAGCAGTGAAGGGCAGCTATGCGCTTCAGCAGGATTACAACATCAGCTCTAAGGGTCAGAATCTGACTAATCTCGAAGTTGATAAAGTCGAAGTTGCCAAGAATGCAGCGTCAAGCTCTGAGCTCATGAAGGCCTTGCGCGTGCTGGTTACGAACGATAGCGGGAACACTTGGGTAGTATACGGACAGAAGGCGAACTCGACTGAGTTCGAGGTTAAGCTTACTTCTGCTGATCAGAATGCCGCTGTAACTCTTGGCGATATCACCGCTGGTCAGGATACTGCAGTCCATGTTTACCTTTACTACGAGGGCAAGGATGATGTAGTTAAAACCACGAATCTTGAGAATAACCTGTTGACCGATACTGCAAAGATGACGGTTTTCTTTAAGGCTAAGGCAGCCAACAAATAGTCTGCGTTTGTACGCTGGCTTAAGAGGGCAGGTTCCCAGCCCGGGATCCTGCCCTTTTCCTTAATGAAGGGAGGCGACGGGTATGCACGATTCAGTAAAGAGGCTCAAGGTTCAGCTTGTTGGGGCAGCGTTGACCGTCGTCGTCTCGGCGGTGGCGCTTTCTGCAACTACCTACGCATGGTTTGTCACGAATAGTAGAGTTCATGCGACTACCAGCACCATTTCCGCTCAAGCGAATGGCATGGTACTCCAAATCGTTGAGGGTGACACACCCGACCACGGCTCCGACACCTCCACGGTCGCTTCCGCAGCCGGTCACGAGATTAGCCCTTCATCGACGAACGATGCCAAAAACTGGTACGTTCCCCAAAGCTGGCAGGGCGTTAATGTGAGCACCTATCAAAAGGTCGACACATCCATTTCGGGTGAGAATCCCGGCAAGTACACTATTCAAGGCAACGATTACTATGCATTCACCGTTGCGAATTACACGCTGTATACCGTGGCGAACACCGGCGTTGCCGACGTGTATTTGGATGCGAGCAACGGCTCGCTCATAACGATTACGCAGCATGGCGGCACGCAGAAATGGTTCGACAAAATCAAAGACAGCCTGCGCGTGGGCATTGTAATTAACGGCGAGCTGCGCGTTGTCTATGCGCCAGCTGCTCCCTCGACAGCCGATACGGGCAACGATGTGACTACCGTTGCAGGTTGGTCGTGTGTCAACTCTGAATCTCTGAACGAGGTTGTTGCCCCTACGTATTTGCATCTTTCTGGCACCGATTCGCTCGATCAAAACGGCAATAACTGGGGTGCCACGAAAGCGGGCGAAGGCTACATTAGGCCGAGCGGCAACGCGCAAAAGGTCGCTTCGAACGTCGATTACAACGGCACGAACATGAAAGTTGTCGTTTGGATGGAAGGCACCGACAGCGATTGTCAGAATATGTCTGGCCTCGATGTGGGCGAAGGAAGCCCGACCTTTGACGTAACGGTCAGCTTGGTTGGCATCGTAGCTGATTCAAAGTAGTGTAAACGCTGCTAGCAACTTTGATAAAAGACGAGGGCCAGTTCAGGTTTGAACTGGCCCTCGTCTTGTTTATATCAATATTGGTTCGGCTATAGCCCGTACACCGCAACCATGGCCTCGCCGATGCGGTGGGGTACGCCGGTGACATGACCAGGCAGTCGTTCTGGTTCAATAAGGGCTATCTGGAGCACATTCTGGGGCTGTAGCCTTCGAGTTGGCAATTCGGCTACTTGCGCATACTCGATTTACGAGGATTTTCACACTCGATTTTCGAGGAAATCTGGACTCGATTTTCGAGTTTTGCCCTACAGGTAGATCCCCTCGAACAGGCTCTTGTGGAACTGGGTGTGGTGATCGCGTGCCCAGGTGAAGAGCGCCTGGTCAAAGTCGCCTTGGCTCGCGGGGATGCCGTAGACGCCGGCGACTTCCACGCGCACGAACTCCAGCGCGGGTAGCTTGTTGATGGCCGTGAGTGCAAACGGCGACGTGGGCTCCTCGAACAGGTAATGGCTGCCTTGCAGCGCGCCGCAGCCGGTGCAGGTGCTGGCGAGCGATACGGTCTTGGTGGTGCGCGACGTTACGGGCTTGTAGCCGCAGCGCTCGCGCAGGTAGTCGCGGATCTCGGCCGGCACGCAGCCCAGCGCGGGGACGATGGCCACGGCGTTGGCGCGGGCGGTGTCGATTGCGATGTGGCCAGCGTCGTCCATGGAGGGCGCTGCGCTGGGCGCAGCCTTGCTGCCCGAGTCCTCGGCCGCCCAATACGGAATGCCAAAGGCCGCGACCGTCGTCTGCTCGTGACACTTCCAACATTCGCGCTTGCCCAGCACCAGGTAGATGTAGGGCGCGCTGGGGTCGGAGCGATCCACGCCGGGCAGCCACGCGGCAAAGGGCTCGGGGTTGACGCCATCGGGCACGTACCAGATCTTCTTGACCCGGTCCCACTTGGCGCCCAGAGCCTTGGCCTCGTCTTTGTGCGAAAAGGGAACATCGAGCTCGGTGCGCATGGCGGCTCCTTTGTGTGGCTTGCGGTGCATGTGCTCCAAGGATACCCCAGCGGCGGGTGTGTGGTTGCTAAACGAGCGCTTCGACCGCCCGAGAAGTCGCGGAGCATTTTGGCGGGGGCGTGCCGTCAAGCAAATGGGCAAGTGCATGGTCAGCTTTTGGTCAGTTGAGCGGCAACCTTGCCAAAAGCTTGACGGATTTGCATTTAGACGTCGACGAATGAACACTTTGGTTGCGTCGCGGCAAAAAACTGCTGGTCGTTTGCCGAAAACTCGCCAGGGTCACGAGCCGCCGCCGACGCGCGTGCTATCTTCGCGCCATGGGGCACTTTATCGTTTCACATAACGCTGCGCTGGCGCTCTTGGCACACATCCCGAACCCGCGCTTTGGGGATTCGGAACCAAAGGTCGTGTCGATTGCGGACGCCTGCGCGCTCTGCGACCAGGAGGCGCAGGAGTTTATCGATCGCTACGACCTGGGGATCGAAACGCTGGATTTGCTGGTGCCGTTGCGAGCCGACCGTCGGCGGAGCAAGCATGTTAAGACGCACCTGTGCACCAACGAGCTCCCAGCAGGTTCGTTTATCTCGCTGGGCCACTGGAGAGGCGACCTGGATGCGTACGTATGCTCTCCCGAGCTGGCGTTTTTGCAGGCCGCGCACGATGACGATGCAGCGGCGGCCATCTATGCCGGTTATGCCATGACATCGGACTATCGGCTGGATAACCTTGCTCCCGGTGGGGCAACAAGCAGGGATGCGGGCATGCGCGATGGCAGGCTCACGACCAAGGAGCTCATCGCGGCGTATATCGAGAAGTCCCCCAAGGTGAGAGATCTTGCGAAGGCAAAGGCGCTCCTTGCATATGTGATCGAGGGGTCGCGCTCTCCGAGGGAATCGGGGCTGTGCATGTTTATGTCGCTGCCTACGCGCTACGGCGGGTATGCATTGGGCAAGGCCGAGCTCAACAAGAAGGTCTTCATCCGCGATGGATACAACGATGGGCGCAATCGCAGGCTTCGCGTGTTGGAACGCACGCCCGACATAACGCTTACGGCTAAAGTCGAGGTGGGCATGGATAAAGTAAAGGCCGGGCTGCTGCCAGAGGTACTGACCGCGATGGTCGATTACGACAGCGATGCCATCCACGACGGAAGCGAGAAGATCCACAAGGATGCCGAGCGCCGCAACGAGTTACAGCTGCTGAGCGGCGTGGCGTACTTTACCGTGACGACTGACCAGGCAAATGACTACGACAAGCTCGTTCGGCTGTGCGAACGCATCCGGCGGAAGCTGCATCGGAATAAGCGACCCATTTTTAACAAGCCCATGAGCGAGGAACAGCGATATTTTGCCCTCAAGCGCGTCGAAACGAAGCGTTTTAAGCTTTGGCAAACGGTTATCGAGGCGCGTCAACATTGGTAGGGGCGGTTGCTAGGGGTGGGGCCAGGGGCCTTATTTTCAGGTCTAATACTTTTCCCGAGAAGTGAACGAGTCAAAACGGACCCCCGAAACATCGACACTTTTGGTGGCTTATTTCCTGCGGTTTTGTCATTGGAATCCTGCGGTTTTTGCTTCGAAAAGTGTGGATGCTTCGGTGGCCCAAATAAGCTCGTTCACTTCTCGGGAAAAGTATTAGACCTGATTATGGGAAGGCTATCTGGATGTGGCCACGAGGCTTGTGAAGGCCAGATTGGGGCGGTCACCAAGGCTGTTTGGGTGGCTTTGGGCCTAATCGGGGTGATCGCTGGGGCTACTTGGCGATTTTAGGCGCGGCTGGGATGGTTATTGGAGCTGTCGAAGCGGTTTTGGGTGCCGCGGCGCCCTTTTGGCTTGGCGGCGTAAAACAAAACAGCTCAGAGGCGAAGCCTCTGAGCTGCGAACATTTGGTGGGCGTTAGAAGATTTGAACTTCTGACCTCTTCCGTGTCAGGGAAGCGCTCTCCCCCTGAGCTAAACGCCCGATCAAGGGTGCGCGAGTGCGCAGGAAATAATATAACGGAGCTCCCGCCCAGTGGCAAGAACTATTTTTAAAAAGCGGCGATTTGCGACCCTATCCGCCCCGATGCAGCGCGAACAGCACGCGGAAAGTCGCGATTGTACCCCCGATGAACTGCACATTCGCGTAAAATAACTCCATTATGGGCAAATGGTGTCCAGGTAGTTTACAGCACAGCATCTGGGGGAGGGGCATGTCGGACGCACGCTCGCTGCGAAAACAGTTCAATCGCATGCTCGCCACGTTGCTGGTGGCGCTTGCTGCTGCCGGAGCTGTAACGTATGCCTGGTACATCTACAACGCCAACCGCCATATCACCGATGTCAAGATGGCCGCGGGTACGGGCGTGACCTTCCTCATCTCCAACGAGTACGACGGCGAATACAAAACCAACGCTGGCCTGAGCTTTGCAGGTCTGCTCGATCCCGTCTCGACCGACAACGTGCTCAACGGCTTTCAAAAGGTAACGGGCTTTACCGGCGGAACCACGCAGGACTCTTTGTTTGCCAGCATGTTTGGCGCGGCTGAGCATTCCGACTACTACAAGACCTCTCTGTACCTGGCGACTAACTCGGCCGCAACCGACGTGTACCTGTCGGGCATCGACTTTACCGAGCAGGATCCGGCAAAACCCATCTCCACCGCCCTGCGCGTGGGGCTGGTTGCCTATGCTCCAGGGCAGAGCGACACCGTTACGGGCCAGTACGTCTTTGAGGTCTCGGGCGAGCACAATCCCCAGGCGCGCTATAACACGCTCGATGGTAAGGACGCCGGCGAAAGCGAGCAGAACCACCTGGTACTCGACAGCACCCGCTCCGATGGTGCCACGGTCCATTTTGACCAGCTGACCAGCGCAAACTTCTGCGACTACAACGAAGACACCGGCATCGTGAGTCTCAAGGAGGCCACGACCAAGATCTGCAGCTTGCCCGCCGCTGCCAAAGGCGCCGATCGTAGCACGCCCGTGCGTGTGGATGTATACGTGTGGCTGGAAGGCTGCGATCCCGACTGCACCAACAACCTGGCCGCCACCGGCTTGCAATCGCTGGCGCTGCGCTTTGCCGGCAAGCGTTCGTAAGGGGGCTGGGTATGAGTGCATCGAACATCAAAGACATCCTAAGCTCGCGCCGTCGCATGGTTGCCGCGGCCGCATGGATGTTGGTGCTGGTAGCCGCCCTGAGCGCCGCCACCTACGCCTGGTTCAGCAACTCGCGCTACACCAACGTGACGCCCGTGGCGCATACGGTAAGCGATGAGAGCTCCGATCTGCAGATTGGCCTTTCGACCAACGGGCCCTGGGACACGACGGCCACGCTTGCCGCCGCTGACAAGACGCTCTATCCCATCTCGACGTCAGACCTTGCCCGCTTTTGGCGCGGCACGTTCCAAAACGCCGCGGGCATCACGACCGACTACGCCGACTGCACCGCGCAGCTGGACGGCTATGCTCTTTCGGGGACGCTGTACCTTAAGGGCGGCGACAGCGCGCTCAACGTGTACCTGTATCCGGGCCAGATGAGCGTGACGAGCGACCCGCAGCTGCTGGCCGCGCTGCGCCTGGGTCTGGTAATTACGACCCAGTCGGGTACGCAAACGCATATCTTTACCTGCGACGACCTGGGCAGCACCGCGGGTGCCACTAGCAGGCGCACCACCGCGCAGGACGGCGTGGCTGTGGCAGCGGGCGCCTCGGGCTGGACCTACACCGCCGACCCTGCGCGCTCCATAAGCGCCTACAGCATGGACGGCACCGGCGACACGCCCACGGCGCGCGCGGGCGCCACGCCCATCTGCACGCTGGCCGCCAACGAGGTGGCAAGCGTTCGCTACGTTGTGTACATGGAAGGCTGCGACGCCAATTGCATCGACGAGGCCCAGGCCCGCGATGTGGTGCTGCAGCTTGCCTTTGCCGCGGCCAAGGCATAAGGGGGCGAGCGATATGGAAGATCAGAGGTGTATGCCAGCAGATAACTGCGAGGGCAAAACCCAGAATACGGACCCCGCGGTCTCCTCCAGCGCCGCCGCCCGCCGCCACGCCCGCCGCGCGCGTGCCTACATCGCGCTCGTTATGGTGGCGCTTGCCGCCACTTTGGGAGCCGCGACCTATGCCTGGTTTACCAACAACATGAAGGTCAACACCAACTCGGTGAGCGTGCACAGCGACACGTCCAAGCTGGTGCTGGAGCTGGGTGACGCCGACCGCGGCAGCTGGTCGCAGCAGGGCGACGTTTCCCTAACTTCCACCGCGAACGGCGCCGTGACGCTCTACCCGGTCTCGACCTTTGACCTCAACGGCTTTGCTGCCTGTGCGCAAAACAACTCTGCCGGCGATGCCACAGTGTTTGAGCAGGCAAAAGACAACGGCTCCGCGTTCTACCACGGCTGGATCGACCTGCGCCCCACCATTACCGGAACGGGCGCCAGCAAAGTAAGGGGCAAGGTCAACCTGTATCTGGCCGAATCGCTGGTCCCGCAGGGTGCCGATGCCGAACTGCTGCGCGCAGCCCGCGTGGGCATAAAGATCTCGAGCAGCAACCAGGTGCTTGCCACCAACATCTTTGAGCTCGACAGCTCCGACAGCGGCCATCGCGGCGAGCATCCCACGACCGCCCCGGCTGGCCTTGCCGGCTACGCCGATGGCATGCTGCTGGGCTGGCAAAACGGCCAGCTCGCTTGCGGTACCAACGTGACGCAGGACCCGGCCGCCTTTACGCTGGACACGAGCGAGACAGCCACGCGCCCGCAGAACACACTCGCCACGCTGGCGCTGGGCCAGACCTATCGTCTGGATATCTATTACTACATCGAGGGCACCGACCCCGATAGCGCCGACTATCTCTATCAAGATCCGGGCACCTTGCACCTGGCGCTCTTTGCGACCTTGGACGGTGAGTAGCCATGTCGCGTAAGCAACCTGCTGCCAACTGCACGCCCGCCACCGGCAAGCCCGACGCCGCCGCGCCCGCCGATACCGACCTGCGCCGCAAGCTCACCACCACCGTGGTGCTGGTCCTGTTTGCCCTGGTGGCGATAGCCATGGCAACGTTCGCCTGGTTTTCCATCGCCGATAGCGCCAAGACCCGCATGCTCATGATCGACGCCAACGCCGACGGCTCGCTGCGCTTTGACCTGGACGAGCACGCCACATTCGACGAATACGTGCACAGCCTGGGCTTTGACCAGATCTCGGCGCGCATCGCCAGCGAAAAGGGCGTGGACATCGATGCGTCCAAGCTCAAGCCCGTCACCACGAGCGACTATCAGACCTTCACCTTCGAGGACGGTTCCACTGCCGATCCCGCCACCGGTGCCTACCTGGAGTTTACGCTGCACTTTATGAGCAGTGCGGACCTGCGCGTTCGCCTGACCGGCCAGGATGGTGACAGTGGCGTGTCCGGCACGCGGTTTAGCTCCGACACGCAGGGTATGGCCAGCGCCATGCGCATGAGCTTTACCGCCGACGGCCACACCTGGGTCTACGACCCCAACGGGGGCGGGGGCTCGTCCGGCGCGGCCACCGTCTTTGGGCTCGACTCGGGCGCTGCCACCGCGGCCAGCGATATGTTCGACCTGATAAAAGATACGGATAAGCCGGTGACCGTTCGCATATGGCTCGAGGGAACGGACCCAAATTGCACTAATATGCTAAAGGGAGCTAACTATTCGGTTTCGATGCGCTTCGAGGGCATCGAGGAACAGTAGATATGCACGGCGGCCACCGGGCCGCGCACGACCTAGACAGACACGGTAGTAAGGGACATCATGCAATCTGTTAAAAAAGCCGCATCCATCGCGTTGAGCGTCGTCATGTGGATTATCATCCTGGTGGCGGCCCTGTATGCGTTTACCACGCTCGCCACGCGCGAGGACGGCAGCGTCTCTGACATCGCCGGCTTCACCCCGCTCGCCGTGCAGTCCGACTCCATGGCGCCCACGTTTAACAAGGGCGACCTTATCTTCATCAAAAAGTGCGACACCTCCAAGCTCGAGGTGGGCGACATCGTGACATTCCATACCATCATCGACAACGAGTACGCGCTCAACACGCACCGCATCGCCGCCATCGACGAGGTCAACGGCATGCGCAGCTTTACCACCAAGGGCGACAACAACGACGTGGCCGATACGCACATCATCAGCGACGGCGATATCGTGGGCAAGTACGTGTTTGCACTGCCGCAGATGGGCAAGGTCATGGACTTCCTGTCCAGCTCCATGGGCTTTCTCATTGTGATCGTGCTGCCCATGTTGCTGTTCTTTATCTACCAGGTGTATCACCTCATCGTGGTGGGCATGAACCTCAAGCGCGCTATGGCCGAGGAGGACCGCCTGGCCGCCGCGGCTGCCATTGTGGACGCCGAGGGCAAGGGCGACACTACCGTCACGGCCGATAACGCCGCCGAGCAGCTCGCCCAGGCCGAGGCCAAGCTCGAGGAAGCCCGTCGTCTGAAGGCCGAGGCCGAGGCGGCGATGAGCGCGTCCAAGCAGGAGGGTACCGACGGTGAGTGAGTTTCTGGGATTTGCCTGGGAGCTGTTGGCAAAGGTTGTCTACAACGTCGTTGCCGTCGTGAGCTCCATCCTTAACCTGCTGGTGTTTGGCTGGGTTGAGTACTTCAACATCTTTATGACCTACTTCACCACGTTTGACCTGGTGGGCAAGATCGGCGCGGTCATTCTGTTTGCCATGCTCATCGCGGTTCCCGTGCTGATCGTGGCCATTCTGGTCCATCGCTACCGCATCAACCGCCGCCTGCATCGCGACGATACGTCCAACAAGGCACTCTATCGTGAGATCGGCCGCCTCAACAAGCAGGTGCTCGACCTCATGGACGAGAAGAACAAGCTGCTGGCGCTCAAGGTCAATGCCATGGGCGGCACCAAGCAGATTCCGTACGTGGGCGCCTCGGCCCTGGCCGACGATCACCTGCCCACGGTGGGCAACGTGGTGGGCGCCGCCGCGGGTGCGCCTGCGGCCGAGGGCGCTACGGCCGCCGTGGTGTCGGGTAACGCGTCGCTCGCGCTCGATGGCGAGGGCGTCAAGGATGCCGCGGCCGCCATGGCCAAGGCCACCGTTGAGGCCAAGACCCTTGCCGAGGAAAAAGAGATCGCCCAGGCCAACCGCTTCCCCAAGCTGTCCCTTGTGGACCTTAAGTACCGCGACTGGGAATCGCCGGTCTACGACGATGCCATCTCGCTGGAGGATTTTGTCGACAGCTTCCGCGCGTTCGCCTGCAGCCAGATGAAGCTCTACTACACGCCCGAGGTCATCCGCCGCTTTGTGGCCGGCATGGCCGCCTCCAAGCTGCTGATCCTGGAGGGCATCTCGGGTACCGGTAAGACCTCGCTGCCCTACAGCTTTAGCCGCTATCTGGACAACCCCGCGACCATCGTGTCGGTGCAGCCGAGCTTTCGCGATCGCACCGAGGTACTGGGCTACTTCAACGAGTTTTCCAAGCGTTTTAACGAGACCGAGTTCCTCCGCGCCGTGTACGAGGCGGGCCTTCGCCAAGACCCGTCCATGATCGTGCTCGACGAGATGAACCTCGCCCGCGTGGAGTACTACTTTGCCGAGATCCTGTCGGTGCTCGAGATGCCCAGCCACGACGAGTGGGTGCTCGACCTGGTGCCTACCCAGTGGGCGGCCGACCCCAAGGGCCTGCACGACGGCAAGCTCACCATCCCCGACAGCCTGTGGTTCATTGGCACGGCCAACAACGACGACTCCACCTTTACCATCACGGACAAGGTGTACGACCGCGCGATTCCCATTGAGCTCAACGAGCGCGCCGACGCGTTTGAGTGCGAGCCGCACGAGCGTGTGCACGTGACGGCCGACCACCTGCAGTATCTGTTCCAGAAGGCCAAGGTCGAGTATGTGATCGACGACGAGCTGCTCCAGAAGATGCACAAGCTGGACCAGTACCTGCAGACTCGCTTTAAGCTGGCCTTTGGTAACCGTATCATCAAGCAGATGTACGACTTTATCCCCGTGTACGTGGCGTGCGGCGGCACCGAGCTGGGTGGCATGGACTACATCATCGCCCGCAAGGTGCTCAAGAAGTTTGAGTCCATGAACGTGAGCTTTGTGCGCGACGAGATGAAGGGCCTGATCGAGTACATCGAGAAGACCTTTGGCGAGGGCGGCCTGCCCGATTCCGTCATGTATCTGCAGCGGATCCAGAACTTCTACTAATGCCGTAAGCGCGGGGCGTGGGACAAGACAATCGGTAGCGTTTGCCCTACGTGGTGTCGCCCCGCCCCTTCCCGATCGATCCAACCTATGGAGTAACCCATGTCCGAGACCATTCAGGACCTCTATACCAGCTTCTCCGAGCAGATGGAGCCCATCCAGGAGGACAGCCGCTACTTCCGCTATCTGTTTGAGATGGCGCAGGCCTCGGGTACCACGATCGAGCAGCAGCGCGAGGAGCTCGTCAAAGTGGTGGACGAGGAGTGGATCAGCATAATCGAGGACTCGCTCGACGCCATCAACACCATCATCGAAAATCCGCGCCGCTTTATCACCACCGAAGAAGAGGTGGTGCCGGTCTCGCTCGCCAAAAAGATCAGCGCCGACAGCGTCCGTCACCTGAGCCAGAACACGCAGTTTTTGGCGCCGAGCGAGGACGGCGGCGTCCACCCCACGCGCATCCTCAACGTCAGTACCGTCGAGACGTACGACCTGTACGAGAACCGCTTTATCTACCACCTGATTCAGCGCCTGCTGACGTTTGTGGACAAGCGTACCGACGTGATCTTTTGGTCGACGGGCAACGAGATCCGCAACCGCTTTAAGATGCACAGCAAGATCGACGACGCGTACGAGGAGATTGAGTACAACGTCGAGATGACGGTCAAGAACCGCCAGAGCTTTGCCGAGAACGACGCCGACAACATGGACGTCTTTATGCGCATCGACCGCGTGCGCCGCCTGGTCATGGCGCTGCGCGGCGCGTCATTCTGCCAGATTATGAAAGGGTGCAGTGCGGTCCGCAGCCCCATTCAGCGCACCAACCTCATCA
>USQE01000022.1 GCA_900556675.1 uncultured Collinsella sp. | reverse complement strand
ACCTCGGGCGTGTCGGTCATTCTGTCCACGCTGTTCCCGACCCTGCCCGTCGGCGTCTTTATGTGGATTATCAACGCGGTTCTCGTCGTTTTGGGCTTTATCTTTTTGGAGCGCAAGGCAATCCTGTGGAGCGTCTTCGCCTCGTTTGCGTTGTCCGCCTATGTTTCGCTGTTTGAGCTCTTTATCCCGACCGATGTCTCTCTGACGGGTGATATGTGGCTCGACCTGTGCTTTGCCGTCATCTTGCCGGCGCTCGGCAGCGCTATTGTCTTTGACATCGGCGCCTCGACGGGTGGCACGGACATTCTCGCTATGATCCTCAAGCGCCGCACGACGCTCGAGATTGGCCGTGCCCTGCTGCTGGTCGATATCGGCATCGTGACCATCGCGGCCTTTTTGTATGGCCCGCGTGTCGGTCTGTATTGCGTGCTCGGCCTGTTTGCCAAGACACTCGTGGTCGACAAAGCCATTGAGAGCATTCACCTGCGCAAAGTCTGCACGGTCATTTGTTCCGAGCCCCTTAAGGTCGAGGAGTTTATCGTCAAGCATCTCAACCGCACGGCGACCATCAGCCGCGGCTACGGTGCCTTCTCGGGCAAGTGCGTGACGGTGATCATGAGCGTGCTGAGCCGTCGCGAGGCCGTGCAACTGCGCCGCTATGCGCGCGAAGTCGATCCGGGTGCCTTTATCACGATCGTCGACAGTTCCGAGATCGTCGGCAAGGGTTTCCGCGGCACGAACTAGCGCGGACACACTCATCAAACAATCGAAAAGCGCCTCGCGCGTTGCAAATGCGTCATCTAAGAGTATTTGTCCTCACATTGGGTGATAATGATGCCAAAGACATCGTTTGCGATCCAGGTGATTCGCTCTAGATACGAAGGGATGATTTCGATGTTCTGTTCGCAGTGTGGCGCTCCTATGGGCGATAACGACAAGTTCTGCGGCGTGTGCGGTGCTCCTAATGCTGGTGCTGTAGCTTCCACCCCTCAGGGTCAGCCTCAGCAATATGTCCCTCAGCCTCCCATGAGCGCGTCCAAGGGCTGTGTGGCTCAGGCGTTTGAGGATATGACCAAGACTCCGGGCGTGCTGCAGCGCGTGTGCCAGATCGCTTTTTTGCCGGCGCTTATCTGTGTCGTGTCGGTGCTCGTGCTGTTCATCCCCGTTATCGGCGGTATTGCGGCTGCCATCGGCTTTTTGGCTGCCTACGTGGCGAGCGTATGCGGTTCGGGCTTTGGCATCGAGTGGGGTCGCGATCTGTCGCTTAAGATCGATGACGGCATGGATCGTCCGTTGATGCGTTCCACGTCGTTTGGCCTCGGAGTCTTTTCGAGCGTTATCTCGGTCGTGCTCGAGGTTATCGCTGCCATTCCCGTGATCGGTGTAGTGCTTTCGCTGGTGGAGGGCGTGGTAATTGGCGCGGCGGGCTCGTATTCGTATTACGGCTCTTATGCGCTCGAGGCTGCGCTGTTTGGCTCGCTTGGCTTGCTCGTTCTGGCTATGATTGCCACGGCGGTCCTGGGGGTCTTCTTTAAGATGTTCGCCGACATTGCCGTGATGCACTTTGCGGTGACCGGTCGCGTCGAGAGCGCGTTTTCGCTCGATAAGGTTTGGGCGGCCTTTAAGAACAACAAGACCAAGCTGTTCTGCGCTTCGTTCCTCCCCGAGTTTTTGACGGGCTTGGTCGCCAACGTTGTCACATGGATCTTGACGGTCGTCTTTGGCGCCATTGCCTCTGTCGGTATGTATAGCTACTACTATCGTCCTACGGGTATTGAGGCGATTGTTACCGGCGGTGGCATCACGCTTGTACTGTTCCTGGTGCTGATCGCGTTCGTCACCGTATTTCTTACGGTCTTTGGCAAGATGCTCAAGCACCGTGCCGTTGGCTATTGGGTTGCACGTTATGCAAGCGAGTGGGCCGACGAGGACAAGGACGACGTCCTGACTTTTGTATTGCCCTTCGAGAAGAAGTCCGCTCCCTCGGGTTACAGCGCTCCGGATGTCGCGCCTGAGCCCGAGCCCAAGCCTGAGTCGGCACCTGCACCCGAGACCGCGTCTGCGCCCGAGCCCGAGCCCGAGCCTGAGCCGGCGCCTGTGCCTGAGCCGGAGCCGACACCTGCACCTGAGCCGGCGCCCGCGCCCGAGCCCGAGCCTGAGCCTGAGCCTGAGCCAAGTTCCGACGAGGACCCTCAGGACGAGTAGCCATGCCGCCTGCCATTTGGGGACGGGGTAGAAATAGCGCTTGACAAATGAGCGGGGGCGGGCGTTTCGACACGTCCGCCCCCGCTTTGCTTTAGCCAGGTTGTTATGGATGGGTGTGACGACTACTCGTCGTGCTTATCCTCGTGACGAGCGGCGGCGCGGGCTTCGTGGATGCCCTTGATTGCGGCATGGCGAGCCGTGCGGGCATCATGGATGGCGTCGCGAGCCTCGGCGGTCGTCGCCTTGGCAGAGCGTAACTTGGCGGCCAGATCGGGGTTGGTTTCGGCGACCGCGGTGATCGCGGGACCGTCGAGCTCCTCTTGCGTGGGCTCGGCCAAAAAGTCGATAGCATACTGGGCTGCCACCATGGAGCCCTTGGCCAGCACGCTCTCGTCGATCTTGTAAAAGCAGGAATGTTGGGCGTACGTGGCGCCAATCTTGGGGTTGCGCGTACCTACAAAGGCGAGCACGCCCGGTACGCGGCGCAGGTACTCCGAAAAATCCTCGCCCGAAAGCGTGCCGCGATAATGGCCTTGACCGGCGGGACCCAGACACTTAATTACAGCCTGACGGCAGCGCTCGCTCGAGCCCGCGTCGTTTTCGACCTTGTAGTTGGCGATGGTGTAGTCGGTGAGCTCTGCATCGGCGCCCAAGGCGGCCGCGGTATGCTCCACGATGCGGCGCATAAGTTCCGGCATTTCCTCGTGGGTTGAATCTCCGTAGGTGCGCACCGTGCCGGCGAGGTAGGCCGTGCCGGCGATAACGTTGCGCGCGGTGCCGCCATGCAGCTCGCCGACGGTGATGACGGCCGGCTCGTAGGGGCTTATCTCGCGCGAGACGATGGTCTGCAGGGCGTTGACAATCTCGGCGGCAACCATAACGGCGTCGTGGCCGCGCTGGGGCATGGCGCCGTGGCACGAGGTACCGCGGACATCGATGCGGAACCAGTCGGTATTGGCCATGCGCGGGCCGGGCTCGCAGCTTACGGTGCCGGCGTCGACCTCGCTCCAGATGTGCGCGGCGTAGGCACCATCGACGCCGTCGAGCACGCCCGTGCCGATCATGAGTTTGGCGCCTTGGCCGTTTTCCTCACTGGGCTGGAAGACGATGCGGACCTCGCCGTGGATGTCGTCTGTCATATGGCGCAGAATCTGCAGCGTGCCGAGCATCATGGCGATGTGGCAGTCGTGGCCGCAGGCGTGCATGCAGCCCTCGTTGACGCTGGAGAAATCCTCGCCGGTCTGCTCGGTGACGGGCAGGGCGTCGATATCCGCACGCAGCAGGATGCGGCGGCGCGGCGTGCCGTCCTCGCGATAGGCGTCGGGCGCGGTGCCGCGAAGGGTCGCCACCAGGCCCGTCTTAAGGGGACGCTCGTAGGGGATATTCATGGCGTCGAGCTGGTTGGCGATGTCAGAAGTCGTGCGCTCTTCGGCGAGGCTCAGCTCCGGGTGCTTATGGAAGTGCCGACGCTGCTTAATGATGTAGGGTTCAAACTCGGCGGCGATATCTTGGATGGCTGCGGTGACGTCGTCAGCCGCGCGAGCCTCGGTCGCCGCCATAATCTGCTGTGCCTTGGTCTTCGTCATGGTCGATTTGCTCCTTACTGGTTTATCGCAAAATCGTACAGGCTCTTTCCAGTATGCCACCTGCCACTTGGCCTGGCAAAGCTGCCGTTTGCCGCTTGGCATTTTGTAACCGAGGCGGGGGAGTACACTCGGGGGTGTTGAATTTTCTGCCAGAGATGGGGATGTCCATGCAACATATCGATCGGATTATCCGCTCCAAGAACGTCTTTACCGCGCAAGACGGCATCGATACCGCCCGCGAGATGGCGATTGCCATCGCAGGTGACCGTATCGTCGCAGTCGGTGCGCCCGATGACGTGATCGCCGCCGCGCCTGCCGCCACGCCGGTTCTCGACTACGGCGAGCAGTTTGTCTGCCCCGGTTTCCATGACGCTCATCTGCACTTCTTCCATACCTCGGTCGGTTCCTCGCCGTACATGCTCATGGATATGGGCACGTCCGAGGCGGCACTGGTGCAGCACGCGCTCGAGTTTTCCCAGGACCTGCCCGACGACGCCTGGGTTGTGACGCAGGGCTGGCGCGACTACCGTTGGGACCCGCCCGAGCATCCTACCAAGGCGTCGCTCGATGCGGCATTCCCCGATCGTCCCTGCGTTATGTATTCGGGCGACGGGCACACGCTTTGGCTCAACAGCCGCGCACTCGAGGCGCTCGGCGTCACGCGCGACAGCGAGCCGCCAGCGGGCGGCAGTTACGACAAGGACGCAAGCGGCGAGC
The DNA here is from genome assembly GCA_900556675.1 of uncultured Collinsella sp. Taxonomy (GTDB): domain Bacteria; phylum Actinomycetota; class Coriobacteriia; order Coriobacteriales; family Coriobacteriaceae; genus Collinsella. The sequence goes on along the minus strand of USQE01000022.1, from coordinate 7,272 downwards.
TCACGGGCATTGCGCACGAAGCGGCTGTCATGCAGCTGCTGCCGCGCTGCCTTGAGTGGCTGGGCGAAGGTCGCATCGCAAGCGCTTACGCCGATCAAATGAGGCGCATGGCCGAGCAGGGTATTACTTCGATCTGCGATATGTCGCTCATGCCCATGCCGGGCTGCGATTTTATCCGCGACGATGTCTACGACAAATTGCAGACGGCCGGTAGGCTGGGCATTCGTGCCCATCTGTTTCCCACGCTGCTGGATGACCAGTCGCGTCTGGAAGAGCTGCAGGTACGTTACGCGAACAACGCGCTGCTTTCGGCGCCGGGTTTTAAGCAGTTCTTCGACGGCGTGTCGAGTGAACACACGGCATATCTCACTGAGCCCTATACCAATCCGCGCTTCCCGGGCGACCAGGGCCGTCTGACGGTCCCGGCTGAGCGCATGCGCAAACTGGTTCTGGCGGCCGCGGAGCGCGGTCACACCGTGCGCATCCACGTCATTGGTGACGGTGCGATTCATGCCGCGCTGGATATCTTCGAGGAGGCGGCCGATCTGTACGGCCTGCCCCAGCACGGCCATAACACGCTCGAGCACCTGGAGAACCTTCTGCCCGAGGACATCGACCGCCTGCGCAAGCTCAACGTGGTTGCTTCGAGCCAGCCCTGCCATATCACGCTCGACCCGGGTGGTCCGGAGCGCGATCTGGGCTTGGAGCGCAGCCGCATCATGTGGCCGTTTGCGACCTATAAGCAGCGCGGCATCCGCCAAGCCTTCGGCACCGATAGCCCCATCACAGCCGTTACCAGCATGAACGTGCTCTACACGGCTATCACGCGCCAAGACCCCAAAAGCCACTGGCCCGAGGGCGGCTGGTTGCCGAGCGAGCGCATCGATGCGGCAACAGCCTTGCGCAACTACACCCTGGGCAGCGCCTATGCAGCGGGCGACGAGCAAAACCTCGGCAGCTTGGAGCCCGGCAAGTATGCCGACCTGGTAGTCCTGGACCAAAACCCGCTCACCATCGACCCCCAAGAACTTCAAGCCACCAAAGTCCAAGCCACCTACCTGGCAGGCAACTTGATTTACGAGCGCTAACCCCACATCCCACCCCTCAGTTGCGGTGAAATAGTCCCTAAAATCGGCCTCCAAGCCCAAAAACAGGAACTATTCCACCGCAACTTAAAAGAGCGCGTCCCAACAACGTGCCCCCTATCTTGTGCATTCCATCCGCATCGCCATTTTGCTGCACTGACTTTTCTGAATGCCGGGCCCTAGTTAGTCAACCTGGCTCCCAGGGCGGACCGGAGGGCATGAAGTTTGTCGCGAGTTCCGCACGCAAAGGAAAGCACTTAATGTGCTTTCCGTCTTGCGCAGGACTGTAGAGCAGGAAACTTCATATGCGTCCCTCCCGGGCGCAAGCAAAAGGGCGACCCCTGTCCGGAGTCGCCCTTGTTGAGCTGCTTATGCGTAGCCGTTACTCGGCGTCGTGGTGACGGCGGGGTTTGCGGCCTCCGTTGTCGCCGGGACGGCGCGGACGGTCGCTGCGCTCGGAGCGCTCGCGACGCGGACGCTCACGGCGCTGGAAGTGCTCGCCATCGCCCTCGGAGGAACCCTCAGAGCGAGCCGGGGCCTCGGGCTTGTCGAGACGATCAAGCGAGATCTTGCCGCGATCGTCGACCTCGATGACGACGACCTTGACCTCGTCGCCCACGTTGAGAACGTCCTCGACCTTCTCCACGCGGCCCTTGGCGACGCGGGAGATGTGCAGCAGGCCGTCCTTGCCAGGCAGCAGGTTGACGAAGGCGCCGAAGGGCTGGATGGAGACCACGCGACCGGTGTACTCCTCGCCCGGCTCGGGAACCTTGATGATGAGCTTGATGCGCTCGACGGCCTGGTCGACGGACTCGCCGGTGCCGCCGACAAAGACGGTGCCGTCCTCCTGGATGTCGACCGAAGCGCCGGTCTCGTCCTGGATACCGCGGATGACCTTGCCGCCGGAGCCAATGACGTCGCGAATCTTATCGGTAGGAACCTGGATGGAGACGATGCGCGGAGCGGTGCTGCGTGTGGTGTGGCGCGGCTCGGGAATCACATCGAGCATCTTCTGCAGGATGAAGGCGCGACCCTCCTTGGCCTGCTGCAGGGCGCGGGCCAGGATGTCGAAGGTTAGGCCGGTGGCCTTGTTATCCATCTGCAGGGCGGTGATGCCCTCGGTGGTGCCGGTGACCTTAAAGTCCATGTCGCCCAAGAAGTCCTCGAGACCCTGGATATCGGACAGGACCACGGTCTTTCCCTCCTCCTGGATCAGACCCATGGCGATACCGGAGACCGGGCGCTTAATGGGCACGCCGCCGTCCATAAGGGCGAGCGTGGAGCCGCAGGTCGAAGCCATCGAAGAGGAGCCGTTGGACTCCATGACCTCGGAGACGACGCGGATGGCGTAGGGGAACTCGTTCTCGTCGGGGAGCACCGGGAGCAGAGCGCGCTCGGCAAGGTTGCCGTGACCGATCTCGCGACGCTTGGGGCTGCCCATGCGGCCGGTCTCGCCGGTGCAGAACGGCGGGAAGTTATAGTGGTGCATATAGCGCTTGCCCTCGGTGGGCTCGATGGTATCCAGACGCTGGCCCTCGTTGAGCATGCCGAGCGACAGGACGGAGAGCACCTGGGTCTGGCCACGCTGGAACAGACCGGAGCCGTGAACGAGCGGCAGGTAGTTATCCTTCACCATGATGGGACGGATCTCGTCTGCAGCACGGCCATCGACGCGCTCGCCAGTCTCGACGACCATGGTGCGCATGGCCTTCTTCTCGAGCTTCTTGAGCGCCACGGGGATCTCGCGCTCCCAAGCGGCCTGCTCCTCCTCGGTAAACTCGGCGCGGATGGACTCCTTCAGAGCCTCGACCTTACCGATACGAGAGAGCTTGTCGGCGTCGCGAAGGGCAGCTGCCATCTCGTCGTAGTGGGCAAAGATGCGCTCCTGGACCTCCTCGACGGGCTGGTCGAGCGGGTACTCCTTCTTGACGATGGGGCCGTTGACCTGCTCCCACTCGGCGACGAACTCGTCCTGGGCCTGGCAGAAGGCAGCAAGGGCCTCCTGGCCAAACTTCATGGCGGCGAGCATGTCGTCCTCGGAGATCTCCTCGGCGCCGGCCTCGACCATCGAGATGAAGTCGGCAGAGCCGCCCAGCTCCAGGTCCAGATCGGAGTTCTCGCGCTCCTCGTAGGTGGGGTTGACGATAAACTCGCCAGTCTCCACGTTACGGCCGATGCGCACGCAGGCAAGCGGGCCCTCGAAGGGCACGCCACCGAGCGTCATGGCCAGGGAAGCACCCATGACGTTGATGACGTCGAAGGGGTTGACCTGGTCGGCGACGAGCGAGGTGGCGACGATGTGCACCTCGTTGCGGAAGCCGTCCGGGAAACTCGGGCGGATCGGACGGTCGATCATGCGCGCGGTGAGCGTGGCCTTCTCGCTGGGACGGCCCTCACGCTTGAGGTAACCACCCGGGATGCGGCCAGCGGCGTACATCTTCTCGTTGAAGTCGACGGTCAGCGGGAAGAAGTCGTAGTTCTTGCGCTCCTTGGAGACAACCACGGTGTCGAGCATCGTGGTGTCGCCCTGCTTGACCAGGCAGGCGCCGGTGGCCTGCTTGGCAAGCTCGCCCGACTCAAAGGTATAGGTCTTGCCGTACAGCTCAAAGGTCTTGGATACGAGTGTCATTGTTCTCCTTTACCCCACAGGCCCCTTGCCTGCGGGCTTCTCATGTGACGCGGGCCCCCTGCCCCCGCCACGCTTCAGAGCGTGATTGTTCGCGCCCTTACACAAAAAGAGCGCCCCGCTGCGCAGGACGCTCTTAGCATGTACAAATCCTTACTGGATGTTGTCGCGGATGCCCAGAGCCTTGATGAGCTCACGGTACTCGACGATGTCGTTCTTCTTAATGTAGGAGAGAAGACGACGACGACGGCCGACGAGCATGAGCAGGCCACGACGGGTGTGGAAGTCCTTCTGGTGGGACTTCATGTGCTCGGTCAGCTCCTTGATGCGCTCGGACAGGATGGCGACCTGAACCTTGGGGTTGCCGGTGTCGACCGGGGTGTTACCGAACTGGGCAGTCAGCTCCGCCTTGCGCTCTTTGGAAACAGTCATTGTTTCACCTTTCGTTTCTTGTCGCCCTCGGGCGACGCTATTCGCCTCGGACTGGGAAGCCGCCGGTGGAGCGAGCATCCAAGATCGAGGTACCAACAGGTCGCTATGTTACCACAAGCAGCCCACGCCTGCGCATCATCACCGACCCAACATGAATTCCATCGCACGGAGGCGCTGATCGGTATGAGTTGCCGCCCAGACATGCGAAAGCCCCAACAAAAAAGCGGCAGTATGGGGATCAACCCTCTCGGCCATGAGCGCATCGAAGGTCATGGACATGAGGGCGCGCAGCCACGCGACCTCACCGGTCGACACCAGCTCGGCACCCGGAACGCTCGACGCACACGACCCGCACATGAGACCGCCCGCCTGGGGCGAAAAATACGACAGCATGGGGTCTCCGCACAGCACGCAGGCCGAAAAATCGGGTCGGTAGCCAACGTGCGACAGCAGCTTAAACACATATGCCGCCACAAGTAGATCCATGTGCGCCGTGTCGAGCCCGCTGCCCACCAGGGCAAGCGCTCGCTGCGTGATGGCAAAGGTAAACGGGTCCTCGGCGTCCTCAAACGAGCACACGCGCGCGACCTCGGCGATTGCGCTTGCGGCGCAAGTCGTCTCGTAATCGGGCGCTGCGCCGAGCGGCGCCTCCATAAGCTCGGCCTGCGAAACCACGTCAAGCGACCGTCCATGCGCGAGCAGCATATCGACGGTACAGAACAGCTCGCAGCGCGCAGCCAGGCGCCCACCGGGTTTGCGGGCGCCCTTTGCCACGGCGCGAACCTGCCGACCCCGTTCGTCAAGCATCGTCAGGATCAGGTCCGTCTCTTTGAGCTTCGTCTTGTCGAGGACGAGCGCCTTCGTGCGATATGTCCGGGAGCCTGCCATGCGCGCCGCGCGTCCTTAGTCCTCGGCGTTGTAGCCAAAGCGGCGAATCTGGGCCTCGTCGTCACGCCAGCCGGCCTTGACCTTCACGTCCAGCTCCAAAAAGACCTGCGTGCCAAAGATGCGCTCAAGATCGCGGCGAGCGTCGATACCGATATGTTTGATCATCTCGCCGCCCTTGCCGATGATGATGCCCTTTTGGCCCTCGCGCTCGACGTAAATGGTAGCGTGCACGCGCAGCACCTTCTTGGTCTGCTCGAGCGCATCGCAGATCACGCCAACGGAGTGCGGGATCTCATCACGGGTGCGGCGCAAGACCTTCTCGCGCACAAACTCGGCAACGAGCGTCTCATCGGAAGCGTCGGTACCCATGTCCTCGGGGAACCAACGCGGACCCTCGGGCAAAAAGTGCGCAACGGTCTCGATAAAGGCATCGACGTTGAAGTTCTTGACCGACGACGTCACGATCTCGTCGTCATATTCCATAAGCTCGTGGGCGGCCTTAAGCTGCTCCATGACCTGTGCGGGGTCGGCCTCATCGGCCTTGGTGAGCACCAGGACCTTCTTGGAACGGGCATTCTTGACGCGCTCGGCAACCCAGGCGTCTCCTCTGCCGATCGGCTTGGTGGCATCAATCAAAAACGCGACGACATCGACATCGTTCAGCTCGAACAGCGCGCTCTTGTTGAGCTCGGACCCCAGGCCGTCCTTGGGCTTGTGAATACCCGGGGTATCGACAAAGACCAGCTGGTAGCCGGGGCGATTGACGACGGCGCGCATGCGACGGCGGGTGGTCTGGGCCACCGGCGAGGTGATGGCAACCTTTTTGCCATAGCAGGCGTTGAGCAGCGTGGACTTACCGGCGTTGGGACGGCCGACCAGGGCCACGAAGCCGCTGCGAAAACCGGGTTCCACGTCGCCAAAACCCGCGAGGCTCTCATCCTCGTCGCACAGGGCGTCGAGCTCCTCGTCGCTCATGCCCTCAAACGGATCGAATTCCTCGACATCCTCGCAATCCTCGGTCGCTTCGGCATCCACCGCATCCAGGGACTCGTCGTCCAGAGTTTCATCGAAAGGCTGCATATTGTCGGACATGAAAATCCCTTTCTAAATAAAGTCGAGCGCGTGGGCAAATACCAGCAATCCCACAATCGCGGCGGTGATGGAAAGTACGTATACGGAGGCGGCGGCGATATCCTTCGCACGCTTTGCCAGCGGATGGAGCTCCTGGGTCGCCAGGTCGACGATCGCCTCCATGGCGGTGTTGCACAGCTCGCCGTGAATCACCAAGCCACAGCAGATGATAACCGTGGCCCACTCGGCAATGTCGAGCCCCACGATGCAGCCGGCAATGACGGTGCACACGCCCGCCACGAGCATGACCTTAATGTTGCGCTCGGTCTTAACGGCGGTGACGAAGCCCTCCATGGCGTAGGAGAACGACTTTAAGAAGGACGGATGGTCCTTGTTCGATCCGGGAATCATAGACGGCTCCTAGTCGTGGGCGTGGTTGGTGATGGGGCCGACGTGGACCAGCTTGGGGTCCTCGCCGCGCTCGAGCGCCAGATCGCGCAAGATGGCGTCCTCGCGGGCCTCCATGACCTCGGCCTCGTCGTCCTCGATATGGTCATACCCCAGCAGGTGCAGCATGCCATGCACGAGCATCAGGCGGCACTCGTCGGTAGGGCTATTACCAAAGCCGGGGGCCTGGCGGGCAATGACCTCCGGGGCCAGGATAATATCGCCGAGCTCGAGCGTCTCGTCGGCGGGAATATCCTCGTCAAAGGCCGAGTCGCACTCAAACGAGAGGACATCGGTGGTACGGTCGATACCGCGCCACTCGTGGTTGAGCTCGTGCATCTCGTCCTCATCGACATACGAAAGGGAAATCTCAACTTCACGCTCAACGCCCTCGGCGGCAAGCACGACCTCGCAGATGTGCTCTACCTCCTGCGCGTCGAGCAGCGTATCGAGCTCGGCATCGTTGCTGATCAATACACTCAACGGGACTCCTTTCGGTCGTGCACGCGCTTATCGCGCACATCATCATAAGCATCGTATGCCTCGACGATACGCCCCACCAAGGCATGGCGCACCACGTCGGCACGCTCGAGGTGAGAAAATGCGACATCGTCGACACGGCCTAAAATCCGCTCAACGTCGGCAAGACCGCCGCGACGACCCACCAGGTCGCGCTGACTCAGGTCGCCGGTAATCACAAACTTGGAGTTAAAACCCAGGCGC
>USQE01000021.1 GCA_900556675.1 uncultured Collinsella sp. | reverse complement strand
CAATCCCCACTTTTTCGCAGCGCTTGAGCGCACCGCGCTCGTAGGATAGGTCGTCCTCGCGTTCACCTACACGCACGATAGCCAACGTCGGAACAACGCCCCGCTCGCGCAGGGCTGCGCAGCGAGCAGCAAGTTCCTCAGTCAAAGCGCGAGCAACGGGAGCACCCTTCAGCAGTTCAGCCATGGCTATCCTCTCTTCCTTGCAGCGTCGGAGGCGCGACGCGCCAGCGCATCGGCGCGCGGCAACCATGTGTCGAGCAACTCATCACACGCCGTCTCGAGCTCCTCAGCACGAGCGCGATCCTTCATAGACGTGGTGTTCGCAAAGAGCGTCAAACTCGCGCCCTGCATAGCAGCACGGCAGAACACGGCGCCGCACGCCACATCGGACAGCAGCTGACGCGAGCCCTTGTCGGCCATGTCCTCGAGCAGCGCCAGCGCACGCCCGCAGGCATCCATAATGCGATACGGCGGCATAGCGGCCACATGTAGCGCATCCTGAATCGCGGTCGCTCGAGCCGGATCGTCACGCGGAATACCGTACGCCGCGGACACCTGCCCGTAGGCACGAACGTCCTCGGCAACCAACTCGACAAGCTCCTGGGACAGCTCATCAGCCTGAGCAAACGCGCGCGCCAGGTCATCCGCACGATCAGCAAGCGCGGGATTGGTCGCACCGTAGCGGGCAACCATTCCGCACAGCGAGGCGCCCAGCGCGCCCACAAAGGCGCTCGCGCTGCCACCGCCGGGAACCGGCTCGCGCGCGGCAAGCGCCTCGGCAAACCCGCGGCAGGTCTTGTCCATCATCTCTTGGCTCATACGCACGCACCTTCAAGTCATATACATCGGTCGGGTGGCAACCACCGACCGACCGCATCGATCACATAATGGTGCTAAGTCTAGCCCATAAGTACATGAGCGTCAGCGCACCTGGCCATCGCGGATTTCTATGGCACACGATAGACCATGCCAACGCAAACATGGGACACATGGCCCACCTTTCGAGACTTCCGGACGTCAAAAACTGAGGCATATCTATAAACAACGCCCACGCACGCGCGCCCCATTAAATCAACGGGCACCTCACCCCGGGGAGAGCCGACAGCACCGGCCCTCCCCTCTTTTGGACCCGTGCATATTGCCACTTAACGGCGCAAATCCGGCCCTCAGAATGGGACACATGGCCCACCCGAAGGAGCCGTCCACGCGTACAGTAAAGGCAGGTAATCCATGGACGATTACAGATCGAGGAGGACACGACCATGAAAAAGAAGGCCTTTGCGATTCTCACCCTCTGCATAAGCCTCTTTGCCGCAGTTGCCCTGGTGGGCTGCGGTGGCAGCGGCGGCGCTACCGGAAGTGGCGGTGGCGGCGGAGCAGAAAAGCCCGCCGTGGATATGAGGACCGACTTCATTTGGTTTAAGGTCGAGGTTCCCGAGGGCGTCGAGATCACCGACGTCGCAGACGACACCGCCGACAGGGCCCAGTTTAAGTTCACCGAGAGCGAGCACGCCAGCGACCGCTTCATCCCCGTCTTCGATCCTGACAAGAACGCCGATGAGTTGTTCGACTACGAGGCAAAGTGGAAGGCCAACTCTGGATGGACCGAGAGCGATCCCGTTAAGTACAACGGCAAGACCTGGCGCAGTGCCTACTTCACGCACTCGGGCGGCGTAACGACCGAATACTTCACCGACGTTGACGGCGGCAGTGTGTATGTGCGTATCGACAACGTCGAGGAGCACAAGGACGCCGTCGAGACCATGATGAAGTCTCTGGAGTTTGCCGACGACATCGCCGAGGCCAAGACCGAGGCCATGGACGTCAAGCTCGACGATATCGAGATCAAGCGTTAAGCGACTGGCGAGCGCAGCGGGAAACACGGGCGCAGTGCAAACAAGCGACGGTACCCCAGCGCTTCGTACCCAGGGAGGGCCGGTAAACCGACCCTCCCTTTCTTATGCCTGTAGCCAACGAACGCGAGGATGCCGGACGCCGGAACCGCTCCAAATGTAGCAACAGTACGAAAACGACAAACGCCCCAACACGTCCGCCCGCCGATTTATTGTGCCGCGCAGGCAATTAAACCAGCATCTTTAAACATCTGAGCAGTATAGTGACCAAAACTATCGCATAACCGCACTCTGCGAATGGAGAAGTTATGACCGAACATCACGCCATCAGCCGCCGAGCATTTACGTTGGGCCTTGGACTCGCGGCGTTGTCGCCACTTGCAAGCCTGCCCGAAACCGCCATGCTGGGCATTAGCCCGCGGGCAGCCTTTGCGGACGGCACGGCCGGGCCAGCAGTCAGCCTCGACAATTTCGTCATTCGCCTTCGCCCCGCGGGCTATTTTCGTACCGCAAGCGTTAACGAAGACGGCAACGTCATCGGCAACGTCTGCCATCTGTTTAATGACGGCACGTCCAGCAAGCTCATCCTTGAGAACGTAACGACCAAGAATGACGATACAAACTGGTATGCTATCCGCACCTTGCTCAATTTCGAAGAGCATAAAAAGACGGGCTACAGCATTTGGTCGGTCGATGGCGACTCGGACAAAGACGGAAAGGTCATCCACGTATGGAGTGGCGAGCATGACGGCAAGCCCAGCCGCTCTTTTGCGTTCGAGCGTCAATCAAACGGAACCTATATCATCCGAGACCGCACGGTCGAGAAAGAAACCGAGAAAAAAGACATTAAGTACCTGGCAATAGAATCGAACGGCGAAGACCAGGACAACAATAAGATCTGCCATAAGAGTAAGAGCATTCCGTGGGAGCTCGAACTTATCGGTTACGACATGAAAAAGAACGATGCCACGGTTAGCAGCCTCGACTGGATCACGTACAGCAGCTACGTCGATGGGCCATGTTGGATGAAATACGTCGACGACAACAAGTTCCTCGACGAGCTGAGCATCCCGGGCACGCACGATTCGAGCACTTGCAGTGTGGACAACGACACCGAGCCCCAATCCTCGCAAGTAAAATGCCAGCAGGATTACATTCCCACGCAGTTGCTCGAAGGCATTCGCTATTTTGATATCCGGCTCGGAAAGGGCGACAACCCCGGTATCGACCACGGGGATTACTACCTGCTCAAAAAAGACGCGTACTTTATGCATCTTTCCGATGTCATAGGCTACTTCAAAACGTTTTTGACGAAAACCCGACAGAAGCGCTCATCATGCTTGTATCACGAGGCAACGACGAGGCTACCGACGAAAGTGTTACGACGGCTTTCGCCAAGGTTTTGGACGACAACCCCAAACTGTTCTATACGTCGAGCCGAATCCCCACGCTACACGAGGTGCGCGGAAAGATCGTTCTGCTGCGTCGATTTAGGCTCGCCGGCAACAGTGTAAGCGGCCACACGTGGGGCCTCGACCTTACCGAATGGGATGACAAGATCAAGGCTCACACCGACAGCAGCTCCATGTGCCTCGTCCAAGACGCGCAGGGCTTTGAAGCCGCGGGGGAAACAGGCGACAAAGAGCCCTATTGCACCAAGGTATACGCCCAGGACAAGTACAAACTCACGGGAACCGACAAGCTCAGCTGGGTCGATAATGCGCTGAAGGAAACGACCGGGCGCACGCGCAACGAGGTAGATGTCGAGGACGATAACGGGGCCAAGGAGAAAGTCCTGGAGCGTTGCTGGTCTATCAACTACACCAGCTGCACGGGCTTGTCGCACGGAGGCAATCCTTTTACCTCGGCACGAGTAGTCAACGAGCATCTGTATAAGAGCCCGTACATCAATCCCAGCGGCATCGAGGATACAAAGTCAGATTACCTCAAGCACATTGGCATCATCGCATCCGACTTTGTTGATGCGGCGCTGGCCCGGAGCATCTACCAGCGCAATTACGATACGGAGCACAAGCAGACGGCTTCGTACTATCTCCCGTATTATCTCCCGACCCGCATGCGCATGACGTACGGTGACTCGCTGAGCGATGCCTCATTCCAGGACGGCAAGACCGTTGGCGAGGGTCATTTCCGCCTCGTCGACAGCAGCAACGTACTCAACGTGGCAGCTTCGGGCCATGCGTTTGCCATCGAATATGTGGATGTCGACGCCTTGGGCAACGAGACCGTTACGGAGCTGCGGGGCTCCGTGCCCATCGATATCGATCCACGCGAGCTGACGCCCCATTTTGAGGGACTCGAAGGCCTTAAGGCCGGCGAAGACGTGCGCGCCAAGATTGCGGCATCACTCGAGGGCAAGCTCGAAACCGATGCCTGCACGGCCCAGCTCGAGTTTGTGCACGACGCGAACGGCGCTCCGGGAACGGCGATGGCCGAGGGCGAGGCATTTACCGCGGGAACGTACTGGGTGCGCGTGAACGGTCTCTTGGGCGACGCGGCGCAGAGCTACACGCTCGCCAGCGATGGAGCCGCAAGCTTTACCGTAGCGGCCTCGGGCAGCGCGGGCGGCGCCGGCACCGACAGCGGTACCAACGCAGGCAGCACCGACAAGAACGGTAAGGTCAACAAGCGCAAGGGATCAGGCGAAAAGCTCGCCGACACGGGCGACAGCTCTGGCGTTGCCGCCGGGCTCGCTGCCGCCGCCGTGGCGACAACGGTCGCCGGCGCGGCGATGCTTGCCAGTGACGGTGAAAACAACGAGGACGTTGTCGAAGGGGCAAGCCGGCCTTTTAGACACATCGACTCAATCGGGGGCGCAGAACACCGTTCTGTGCCCCCGATTTTTACCTTGGCCCGAACGCCGCTATCGGCTACATCACCATGTTCAGCGCGTTAACAAACTCCTGGGCCTTCGCACGGCTGTTCAGGCTAAAGACGCAAGCGGTCAACAGACGATTGCGCAGAAAAACATCGCGGCCTTTGATTCTATTGACGCCCGTAATGTCCTTAAGATAAACAATCTCGGTGTGCTTGCCGCCAAAAGTGCCCTTCTTGAGTACCTCAATGCGGTTAGGGTAGATCTTGACGTCTTTAAACCTACCCGAACCTTTGTCCTGGAACAGCAAAGTGTTGTTATCCATGCGTGTCACTCCCGCGGGGTTCGCTAAAACTGCCTCTATGGCCACATTTTAGTCACCGCAAGGCTCCCATGCGAAGGTGCCAGACAGCAAAGCAATTCGTGTCCGCGCGAGGCTTTAAACTAAATGCGATAAAGATGCATTCCACAAGAGGAAAGTGGGGCGACAGTGATGGGCGAACTGGTAAACCGTGGAGAATCGGCAATCGTGCCCGAAGGTTTTTACAAGCAGGTCTCCTCAATTCTCAACGCCGCTCGCGACAAGGCCTATACCGCCGTTAACTTTGCGATGGTTGAGGCGTATTGGGAGATCGGCAAGAGCATTGTTGATGAGCAGGGCGGAGAGGAGCGCGCAGCATATGGGGAGGCATTGATTGCAGGCCTCTCCAGAAGGCTTACCGCGGATTTCGGAAGAGGCTTTGGCATCGCAAACCTTCGCAATATGCGTCAGTTCTTTCTTGCGTTTCCAATTCGCGACGCACTGCGTAGCGAATTGAGCTGGACTCATTACCGCAGGTTGATGCGCATTCCCGACCCTGATGCTCGCGCCTGGTACATGAACGAATGCGCCGATTCTCGTTGGAGCACGCGTCAGCTCGAGCGCCAGATCAACACTATGTTCCGCGAGCGCCTACTTGCCAGCAAGGACAAAGAGGCCGTCACCCAGGAAATCCAAAAGAGCGCCCCGGCTCGTCGCCCCGAGGACATCATCCGCGACCCATATGTACTGGAGTTTTTAGGTTTCTCGGACGATACTGCGTTTCGCGAGAGCGATTTAGAGCAGGCGCTCATCACGCATCTTCAGAAGTTCCTGCTGGAGCTTGGCCGTGGCTTCGCTTTCGAGGCACGCCAAAAGCGCATCACCTTTGATGGGCGCCATTTCTATATTGACCTTGTTTTTTACAACTATCTGATGCGCTGCTTCGTGCTCATCGACCTTAAGACCGATGACCTTACGCATCAGGACCTGGGCCAGATGCAAATGTATGTGAACTACTACACGCGTGAGCTCATGAACGAAGGCGACAATCCGCCCATAGGCATCGTGCTCTGCGCGGACAAAAGCGATTCGATCGTCGAGTACACGCTGCCCGAAGACAACGACCAAGTGTTTGCCGCCAAATACCTGCCGTATCTTCCAAGCAAGGAAGAGCTGGCGCGCGAGCTGAGTGCCGAGTACCGCGCCATCAACGAAGCGACTAATGGCGAAGTGCAAGGATAGCAGCACGTTGCGACCGATACCCCCGACGGCGCTCCACATCACCCGGGAAAAGAGGAGCTTTCCATGACACACAGACCGAAAACAACACTGCGCGACTGCATCTATGGGCTTGCCGTCGGTGACGCGCTGGGCGTTCCCTACGAGTTCAGACCTCGTGGCACGTTCGAATGCACCGACATGATCGGCTACGGCACGCACGAGCAGCCCGCCGGCACCTGGAGCGACGACACATCTATGACGCTCGCCATCTGCGACTCCATCAGAGAGCTCGGCCGCATTGACACCGAGGACATGCGCGACAAATTCGTGAGCTGGATTGCCCGTGGCGAGTATACGATCGACGGCGTTTTCGACTACGGCGGCACAACCGCCCGCGCCTTGCACACCGGCAAAGGAGGCTCCGGCGAACGCGACAACGGCAACGGATCGCTCATGCGCATCGCTCCCCTGGCGTTCACCGATGCGACAGACGAAGAGGTCAGCAAAGTCTCGGCGATTACGCACGCCCACAGAACGTCGACCGACGCATGCATCATATTTGTTGAGCTGATGAGGAATGTGATGAACGGTGCACTTCCCTCATGGGTGCTCCAGCTGAAAGACGTGCCCGAGCACGAAATCAGGTCCGGCGGTTTCGTACGCGACACGCTTAAAGCCGCTACCTGGTGCTTCATCAACACTAACAGCTACGAAGATTGCGTGCTTGCCGCCGTCAACCTAGGCGACGACAGCGACACCACCGCAGCCGTCGCAGGCGCCCTCGCCGGCACGGCCTACGGTATCGACGCAATTCCGCAGGAGTGGATCGATACCCTGCGCGGTAAAGAGTTGATAGAGCAGTGTTTGTTTTAGGACACGCCTTTAACGAAGACAATGTCAGTCAACGCAAATGATTAAGGGACCGCATAAGTGACGATTACAGAATGCGCCGTCATGGGTCCGTTCGTCACAGAGCAAAGTACCGTGGGACCGTACACCGTGTTGGCCGGTTGCCCCGGCCCTTTAGACATTAGCATCTGCGTTGCCCGCGCTTCCAAAGTTGACCGACTGAGGAGCGGGTTCCGCGGCACACCTTGATTTTGCCCGGTGGGGCGGCTCTTTTGCAGCCGTCCCACCGTTTATTTAGATCTACCACGACGGACAGCTCGCACTACTGCGCACTGTCCCGTACCGTTCCCCTACTTCCCAAAGATCGCAGCGAGCAAGCCCTTGCGTTTGGGCTTTTCTTCTCGGTAGGAACCCTCGGCAACCGCTGCCACCTGGCGCGGTTGCTCGCCGTCTCCACGACGCACGATCTGGTAGAGGAAGGGCGATTTAACGTATTTGACCTCGATGGGCGTGGCGTGCACGGTGCTTTCTCCGGACAGATGCAGACTCGGGTTGAGCGGCGCCACCACATGCGTCTCACGCTTGTCGCTAAACACCGCCGCGGCCGCGCGGCCCGTCTGGCCGTTTACGGCAATGCGCACCTGCTCGCCATCGCGGCTGTCCGTCGCCGGGCGATCGACAAAGTAGACCGGCACCATCACCAGGCCGTCCTTATGCTTGCGAGCCTTGCGCGCCCAGGTGCGGATGCTCTTTTTATTGAGCCCCAGCACCGCCTCGGCATCGTTGCCGGCAATGTCGAGCGCCAGCTTATCAATGACCACCTGGTCCTTGGTAGACGCATCGACGGAGACAACGCGGAAGTCGCCTTCCTGCATAGCGGGATCGAACGGCCCAACCTTGGCAAAGTCCCACGGCTCCAAAATGCCCATAAGGCGAACGTCCAGGTAGTTTGCCCGCGGATACGCCCAGTCGAGCACCTCGTAGTACACCAGGGTCTCCTTGCTCAGCCCCTTGCCCGGGAAGGACGCCATCATGCGCAAATCCGCGAGCGCCATGGGGAAGTAGAAGAGCGACATGTCATTTTGAATCGCGTCTTCCACGTCGTGCCCGGCAAAGGCATCGGGATACTGGCGCACCAGCTGCAGCGCGTTGGCACGTGCCTGCTGCGGCGTTATCTCGCAAGGAATACCCTGCTCAGGCACGTACTCGGCACCAACGCCCATGGTCAGACGCTTGCTAAAGGTACCGGGCTTGAGTAGGTCGGCAACGCCGATCTTATTTCCGCAGGACGGGCACTCAAGCACGCGCTGAGTGGACTCGCCCTCAAAGGACGCTCCACAGAAGGGGCAGGGAATGCTCACGTGCGTGGCTTCTTGGAACTCCTGCGCCGTGCCGCGGTCCTCCCACAGCAGATGCTCCAGAACCGACTGATTGCGCCAGTGTGAATTAAAGAAATACCAGTCCGGGTCCTCCGGGCGCTCGAGCTGCGACACGTGGGTGAGCTTAAGCAGTCCATCGACAACCGTCAGCGGCGTATGGCGAATGCCCAGGGCGCTCTTGGGCTCCCCCGCATCGGCCTGCCACGGAACGACCGTGCCGCAATAGGCGCACTCAAAGCTGCGTTTAGCCTGGTGTGAGTACATAGGGCCGCCGCAGTTTTGGCATTTAATGGCAAACATCTCGTCCATGAATACGTCCTCCTTTGCGCAGGGGCTGTCGACATTAAGTATGTCGGGCAGGCAGGCACATGCCCATACCCATGTGGCCCAAAATGGAGCACCCGGTCGGACAAGAAGGGCCGCTCGTTAGCTCCAGCAGACCATTACTGCATTTTCTGAGCACCGGCGCACGGTGCGCCCATGCGAGCTACACTATCCCCTTAACCATGATTGTGAGGACGATCGCCATGCTATTTGTAAATCGGCTGGTACATACGCTTGTTCCCGGCAGCGAGGGCGAGCCGGTCGATACGACTCGCCGTACCAACGCGGGCTTTGCCGCAAGCCTCATTTGCATTGGCCTCAACATTACCCTGTGTCTGGCCAAGGGCATCGCGGGCCTACTCGCCGGCTCCGTCTCGCTCATCGCCGACGCCTTCAACAATCTCTCCGATGCGTCGAGCAACATCGTGAGCCTGCTCGGATTCCGACTTGCCAGCCGCCCGGCAGACGAAGACCACCCCTATGGCCACGGCCGCTACGAATACCTCGCCGGTCTGGTTGTCGCCGTCCTCGTTTGTGCCGTCGGCATCAACCTGGTGCTCGAGTCCGTTACCAAGATCATCAAGCCCTCCCCCACCGCTTACACACTCGTTTCCCTTGCGGCACTGGCTACATCCATGCTCGTCAAGTTCTGGATGGCGGCGTTCAACCGCACGCTGGGCAATCGCATCGACTCGGAGACGCTCATCGCCACGGCGCAGGATTCCAAAAACGATGTCATCGCCTCGGGCTCGGTCTTGGCGGCGGCGCTCATTTCGCAAACGACCGGCTTTGACCTCGATGGCTGGGCGGGCCTGGGCGTGGGCATCTTCATTTGCATCAGCGGCATGGGCCTGGTGCGCGACGCCATCAGCCCGCTGCTGGGACAAGCGCCCGACCCCAAACTCGTCCAGGAAATCCGCGACAGGATCATGTCGTACCCCCAGGTCCTGGGCACTCATGACCTCATGGTGCACGACTACGGCCCCGGCCGCCAGTTTGCCAGTGCACACGTGGAAATGCCCGGCGAGGGCGATGCCTTTGAGCACCACGAGATTCTGGACACCATCGAACACGATATCAAACGCCAGATGGGCATCGCCATCACGTTGCACTGCGACCCCATTGCAACAACCGGCGATGACTTGCGCGGCTGGGTCAAGCGCGGCGTAGCGCAGATCGACCCCGCGCTTTCCATCCACGACTTGCACGAGCACGACGGCTTTGTTTCGTTTGACCTGGTGCGTCCCGACGGCTTTGACATATCCGACGAGGAGCTGCTGGAGCTCGTCACGCGCATCGTGCACGAGCGCAGGCCCGATGCATCATGCGTCGTCACGTTTGACTCCGGCTTTAGCTCGCCCGAGCGTCCGGCAGAGCAGCTGTAATCGACAGCAAAACGGGACGCAGGACCGCCGACCAGCGCGCCTATGCGCCCGGTCACGAGATCCTGCGTCCCGTTTTTGTTTGCACCGCTAAGGCTCTAGCCGCTCGGCCGCTAGTTTCCCTGTGCGCCCGAAATGCCGTTTTGTAGGGCGTTCCAGGCATCCGTCGCCATGTCTCCCAAGTTCTGCGCGGTATCGCCCAGGTTTTGTGCCGTATCGCCCAGCTCTTGCGCCTTGTCTCCCAATTCCTGCGCCTTATTGCTCAGGTCCTCCAGCGTGTTGGAGCTCGAGCTGTCCGTGGTGCCTTGATCGCCGGACGCATTGCCCGACGAGCCGTCCTTGCGCGTAAGCTGGACCTCCAGGTTGCCGTCAGCGTTGTAGTAGGCAGATGTGACGACCCAGTTGGCATCGACAACAGGCGTCGAGCCGTCGTCAGTCAGAATCACAGCATTCGAAAGATCGGCGCCGCGCGACTTGAGGAGCTTCTTGGCGTTGGACCAGTACTGCCCCGGGATATCGCTCAGATCGACGGTGCTAGACGAGGCGGACTCGGTTTGCTCGGCAGTGGTATCGGCCGTTGAGCTCCCCCGCTTGTTGAGCATGCCCGACACAATGGCGAACACAATCGAGAGGGCAAAGAAGATCGCCAGCACAATCAGGATTTTCTTGATCACACTCGACGAACGCGACGGCGCCTCGTCCTCACCATACTGCGGAATCGATTTGGGATACTCGCGATAAGGCTGGCGCGCATACGGATCGCGCGACTCATAACGAGGTTGGGCTTGCGCCGTGCGCGGCATATACGTCGTCTGCTGAGGTTGCGGAATGGGATTTTGCGGCAGGTTGTTATAAGCGCCTGCCGCCGCATTGTCATACGGGTCCGGCGCCGCATTGTCATACGGGTCCGGCGCCGCATTGTCATACGGGTCCTGCGGTGCATAATCAAACGGATCCCGTGGTGTATCGCCATAGCCCATAACCCGTGTGGGTTCGGCAGACGCCTGCGTCGCATCGGGGGTAGCATTGCCGGGGTTCGACACAATGCGGGTCGCATCGGCGCTGCCGCCAGCCTGTGCGGAGCCATATCCGCCCATCACGGTCGTCTTGTCCTGGTCCATGCAACGTTTCCATTCCGTCGCCTGCAAGCATCAAGTTATCCATGCATTCTACCCGCGCAAAAGCCTATGATGGGCAAAGCCCGCCGGTATCTACAAGACATGCGCGGGCCTAAGGATCAAAAAGCCCCGCCGGGCCTTGGTAGGCGCGGCGGGGCGGGCAAGCGGCTATGAGCAGCAGGCTTAGAACAGGCCGGTGATGTTGCCGTCGTTGTCGACGTCGATGTTTTCGGCCGCGGGAACCTTGGGCAGGCCAGGCATGGTCAGAACGCTGCCGGTCAGCGCGACCACAAAGTGGGCACCGGCGGAAACCTTGAGCTCGCGCACGGTGATGCGGAAGCCCTCGGGAGCGCCCAGCACCTTGGCGTTGTCGCTAAAGCTGTACTGCGTCTTGGCCACGCACACCGGCAGGTTGCCAAAGCCGTTCTCGCGCAGCTCGGCAAGCTGACGCTTGGCAGCCGGCGTAAAGTCGACGCCGTCGGCGCGGTAAACCTTAGTGGCAACGGCCTCGAGGGCATCGGCAACATCGGCGCCGTCCTCGTAGGCAAACTTGAGCTCGCTCGGCTGGTCAATCAGGCGCATGACCTCATCGGCCAGGTCGAGCGCACCCTCGCCGCCCTTGGCCCAGACCTCGGAAAGCTTAACG
>USQE01000020.1 GCA_900556675.1 uncultured Collinsella sp. | reverse complement strand
GAAATTAAAGTCAACCAGCGCATTCCAAAGCTGGTAATGGGATGTGGTACCTACGGCGATCCTTATTCCGTCACAAACGCGGCGGAGATGAATGCCATTGCCAACTACATTAATAACATGACGGCGCTTGACGGCTGGGAGGTCACCATTGTTGCCGACCAGGGTAGGCTCTGCACTCGCCGCAGCAGCGATCACTCGACCGACAATGAGGTTACGTACGTCTACAAGCAGGCGAACGGTACCGATAATAAATGGGAGAAGAAGACCGGAGACGCGTCGACCAATTCCCCGCAGACGCTGAGCGACGAAACCATGCACCGCTATATGCAGAGCGCGTATTACAGCATCGAGCCTACTGAGGGCAATACGATTACTCTCGACGGCGCATCGTTTGGCGGTTTTGGAAATAGGGCCAACCCGTTTAGGGGCGTCATCGTTGGCAACTTTGGCAGTGATAATAAAAACGCAACCATCAAGATAGAGAATAACGAGGGTTCGCTTCGCGGCCTTATTCCCTATAGTTACGGCAGCGTGGTGCGCGATCTGAATATTCGCTATGTGAACGCGTCGGCGACTATTACTTATTCTGCCAAGGATGCCGACGGCGTTCCGACGGCGTTTTTCGGTGGCGTTGTCGGCTGCATCCTTGGTGGCGATAACATTATCGATGGCGTGGTCGTTAATGGGACGACGGCCGAAAACCCTACAACGGGATTTACCGTCACGGGCGGTGGCGACAAGCCGCATCTTGTTCCCATTGGTGGCTACGTCGGTGCCATTGCGGGTGGCGGCGTGATTTTCCGCAATATGGACAAAAGCGGAAAATCTTCCTGGCGTGCTGGAACTGGTGACAAATCTCGTGGTCTGGGAAAGGGCAACTTTGATCTCTACAACAATCCCTACGTCGGTCGCGTGATTGATGGCTATGCCTTTAGCGAGGGCTGTAAGGTTGAAAACGGTAACGCTAACTACCAGATTAACGAGCTCACAAAAAAAGGAACCCCCTGTGTCACCACCACGGGCACCGACAACAAGTACCTCGGCACTAACGCCGAGGCTCCTGTGACCATGGTGAAAAACGCCCAGGGCCTTTTGGTGCTCTCGGCCATCATCAGCTCGGGTGCGGGTGCTGGCGCGGCACATACCAACTACTCCAATAATGGCGTGTTCCGCGGTTCCAAGGCTTACTGGGGCAGCGATTCGCAAGACCCGGCGATATGCGGCTACCTGTTTGGCAACAAGGAATATGGCAAGGTACGGAATGCTAACTACGCAAATGTGGGCAAGCCTGAGAGTGCTGCTGGCGATTTCGAAATCGCCAAAAACGACGACCAGAAGGCCCCCGGCAAGCAGGGGTGGCACGGCCCGCTCGACCATGATGACGATGTAAATTCGCCCTACCTGGTGGCGTCCTACGCTGCCGACTACCAAACGGGCTATGTGTGCGCGTCGAAATCGATCGGCATGAGCTTGGAGTTCAAGCAGGGCGACACCTACGATATGACCGACTACGGCACGGGGTACGTGGGCCTAAACGGCCGCTACTATTCCAATGCCTGCAATTCGAACCAGCCGGGCACCGACCGCGACCGTATTACGCCGCACGTAGCCACGATCGACGGTAACGGCGCCACCATCACGGTGGGTACCGAAGGCACCGTCTACGGCGTCGTCGAATACGCCGACGACGACTATAAGGTCTCGGGCGTGGGTGGTCTATTCAGCACCGTGATGTTCACCTCCACCAATGTGGGGCAGAGCGTCACCGCGAACGACGGCGCGCAGGTCAAAGACCTCACCTTTAGCAACTGCAACGTAGCGCTCACCTATATCGACACCAACGGCGAAGCCAAACCAGGAGAGGCGCCGAACGACCTTACCGGTGCCGGCCTTTTGGCGGGTGCAACGGCCAACTACGACGACGGCACGTGCGGCATCTACCGCAACGTGCAGATGAAGAACTGCACCGTGTCGGGCGCAAAGAGCGTAGGAGGGCTTCTTGGCAGCTCGGGCCGCGCCAGACGAACTACGAGCGAAGACAGAACCTATATGGTCGAGTTCGGGGACGGGTGGGGCCCCGCGTATCTCTATGACTGCTCATACACTGGCCTTAACGTCACGGGCGAGAAGAATGTCGGTGGCTATGTGGGTACGGTCGCCTCGGCGTGCGGTGTGTGGACAACCGCAGGCACAGGGGTGAGCGAAAGGACCGTTGGCAAAAACTCGACCATAACTGCCACAGGGACAGTGCCCTACGTGGGCGGCGTGCTCGGCTATGTCGAAAGAAGCGATATCTCGGTCAACACCAACATCGGCACCACCACAGCGGCCCAGTCGTCGTGCACGGCGGTCATCTCTGGGGTAAACGTGCTAGCCACCGGGTCGAACTCCGATGACCATATGGGCGCCGGCGGCGTGGTCGGACGCGCCCGTGGCGGCGTTATTTCTATGAGCAACGTGCGCATTGATGGCGGAAACGGCACCGAGAACGCCGTCATCGGCGATAAGGCCGGAACGAACAATAGCATCTACAATGCGGGCGGCCTGATTGGTGAGGTTACGAGTAGCGGTAGCCCCAACAAGTACTGGTTCGACGACTGCAGTGTCAAGAATGTCAGCATCGCCGGCACCGGCAAATGCTCGGGCGGGCTTATCGGCTACTTCTTCAGCAATGTGAATATAGCCTGCAACAACATCGCGATCGAGAACGCTACGATTAAGGGTAACTGGAGCGGCGGTCTGCTGGGCGCGAATAACGCGAGTAACAGCGGATCCGTCGTCATCGACGTTACCAACACAAAGGTATCCAACACCACGTTTAGCGAAAGGTCCAACGGCGGCATTATGGGCGACGGGCGCGGCCAGTTCCATCTGTTAAACGTGCTCATGGACAGCAATAGCTACAATGCGGGCAAAACCCAGGGCGTACTCTTGGGCGAGGTTGACACGGGGGATGGTAAGTACAGCCTTTCCGCAGCGGGCGTGGAAGTAAAGCCCGGTAGTGGCAAGACCACGAGCGACCTGCCGCCGATGGTTTACACGACCAATACGAATACGGCTGCTGTTAACGAGAAAACTTATATTGCCTTCGGCGACTACAACGGCACGGCTGCCGCGCCCAACGAGAACAAAACGCTTTACGGCGCAGGCGATACTGCTACCACGGCAACGAGTCCGTACGTGACCACGAGGCCCGTGAGCACGCTGGCGGTGCGTGCCTCCGACGGCGACACCACCGACCGCTACCTGTTTGGCGACGGCGCCGCCATTGACACCGCGACGACCATCCAAAGCCAAGCGGGTGCCCGCGTTCCCGGCCGCTACACCTACACCAACATCGCCGGCATCAATGATGCCGGCGCATACCAAAACACGAGCACCTATAGCGCGGACAGCTCGCGTAGCACCTATAACGCTAACAACATTACTTCGGGCAAGAAGGCCAAAACTGACTTCCCCGTGCTCGTGATTCCGGGCAACGATACCACGACGGTGGAGAGCTACCTGAACATCGTGACCAATGGCGGCTTCTCCGATGCCCGCCGCCTCAACGGCAGCACCGCGCATGTGACCGCCACCGCCGAGGTCTTCTCGCTCGCCGATAACGGCACCTTCGTCAAGGACGTAGCCGCCTCGCAAGCGCCCACGCTCAAGGTGCTCAACAATGGCACGAGCTCTATGGCATTCCGCGCGAGCACCGACTGGGACAATGAGCAGGGGCGCTTCACGCTGCTTACGGTCACCTTTAGCGAGGCCGGCCAGAGCTACCGTGTACAGGTACCCATCATCGTCAAGCGCATGCTCGAGATCGACTTTACCGCCACCTACTCCGAAGGTGCGAACTTCAAGGCTGCCGACTATGCGACAAAATACGACAAGCACGTACTTGTGAGCAGCGGCGACACCATGACCGGCTACCTTACCTGGACCTATGGCAGCGCTCGGGGCAAGCCGGTCGATTACGGCTGGAACACGCTGCTCGAAGCCGGCGGCTCTATGGGTCCGCTCAACAAGAGCATTACCTTCGGTGCCACGCTGCCCGAGGGTACACAGCTCACACTCGTGGACACGGCCAACAACAGCCGCGAATATCACTACACGGTGGGCACGGGTGGCGCGACGTCAGTCAAGCTCACCGAGTTTGTGGACGCTGGCAACAAGGCTTACTACACCGAACCGTGGCTGAGCGAAATCGTGGGCGTGAAGGCCGATGAGGCCAAGGAGGACAAGGACGGCGCTTGGGTCAAGCTCGCCGATGACGAGGTCAAGGACAAGAGCCAGGCCGAACTCGCGAAGATGGCTGGCGCCAAGGTCGATGGCGCGTACTACCGCGCGCGCACTTCTTCCGACGCGACGGGCACGTTCTATACCCTCTCCGTTGATAAGGAAGAGCCCAAGAGCGAAAACTTCTACTTGGTGGTGCGCACGCCGGCGGGGTCCGCGGGCGTCAACGGCTACACCGCCACCACGGTGGACACGAGCCTCAACGAGCACATCAACTACCTGCTGCGAGGCAAGAAAGCAGCCGACGGCAAGGCTGCCGAGGATGGGCACCAGAATACGCCCTCGACCTACAGCGTGGCATCAAACTACACGCACAGCCTCGTTGACAACAAGCGTAACCTCGTCGACAACAGGGACAGCATCAACCGGATGGAGCTCAAGGAAGCCACCTATTCGCTTTCCATGAACGTGAGCGACACCGTGACGTTTGACTCGAGCCAGCAATACACGAGCTCTGACGCGCTGTATTATCAGCTCGATTCGTCGCTTGTCACCTATCACGATGGCGTCATCGCGGGCTCGGTAGGATACCCCACGGGCACGCAGGGCACGTATGAGTTCTACGTTAAGGTGGGTGATAACTACTACACCTGGGGCGGGTCGGGTTGGAATCTGGCCGGCACGAAGGAGACCCCAGTGGTGTCGGGCCTTAGTTGGACTGCGAACGGTGGCGACATGTCACTGGTGCTTGCCGATGCTGAGGGTAATCCCATCGACATGTCGGGCCTGCGCGAGATCGCCAAGAACCATGTCAACGCCTTCACCGTTACCATGAGGGCCGCGCTCACCATGACGGAGCCTGCCTGCCAGGCGGGTATCGTGGCCTCGCAGAACAGCGGCACCGACCGCTACACCAAACCCAACTACCGCGCGTACCTTTCCACGCATGCTGACACGCTCAGCACCAGTAGCAACTCGGCATACAACGATGGCGGCGCCGGCTACTACCGTATGGATGTGGGCTCATCGACCATCGCGCTCGAGGCGTCTAAGAAATCCCAGTTGGGCATCAGCATCGATGACCTCAAGTCCGCTGACGGCGAGATCGCTCTGGTGGGTACCTACGACCTGAGCAAGCTCACGGGCGCCGAGGCTAAGATCGACGCCGCAAGCACGGTGACCTACACGCTAATCCTGGAGCAGCGGCAAGATAATGGCGGCTATGCTCCGGTCGGCGATATCTCGAACTACATTACGGTGCTCGGCAGCGATTACCTAGGCACGGGTGCGGCATCCGCCGACGGCAACAGCTATGTGTTCACCGACACCAAGACCAACGGCGCGTTCCTCACGCGCGACGGCAACAGCCTTGCCTTTAAGCATGCCTTCCGCGTTAAAGTGAATACGAATGTTGAGGGTGAGAACCAAACTTACGCAAACTACCGCTTGGTGCTTACGGCCAATATTATGACCGGCAACGTTGTCGACGACACACCGGTCAACGTTAGCAACCTTGATGGCTATTCGCACTCCGACTACGTGACGTACACGCTAGCGCGCATCAACACCGGGGGCATTCGGCACGAGACGAAAACCAACTAGCTACGCGAGGGGCGGCAACCACCCGGTTGCCGCCCTTTTTCTTGTTCGCTTGGCCTACTGCTGCCCCAGCTCTCCACCAACTTTCCAGCTTTCCACTTAACTTACCACTCAAGGTGGAAAGCTGGAAAGTTAAGTGGAAAGCTGGTAAGTTAGGTGGAAAGTTGGAAAGTTGGGAGGTTCGGCATGAATGAGGAGTGGTTGGCGCAGGTTATCCATCATCTGCGGGCAATAGGAAACGACACCCAGCAGTACGAAGTAAAAGAAGCCAAGGGCGCGCTCCCCAAAAGCATCGTCGAGACGCTTTCGGCATTTTCCAACGCGCAGGGCGGCTTTATCATCCTCGGCATTTCCGAAAAGAACGGGTTTATGCCCGTCGAGGGTTTTGATGCCCGCAAGATGCAAGACGCCCTCTCTTCTGCATGTGAAAAGCTGACGCCCGTTGTGAGGCCGGATATCCAAGTGATTCCCTTTGAGGAAAAACTGGTGCTTTGCGCGCGCATCAATGAGATGCATCCACGCGATAAACCCTGCTATATTGCGGCACGCGGAATGTACGATTCGTCCTTTATCCGTACGGGCGACGGCGACCGGCGCATGACTCCCTACGAAATCGATCGCTTTATGGAGGAGCATGTTCAGCCTACATACGACGACGAGCCGGTCGAAGGTGCCACGCTCGATGACCTTGACGCCGATCTTTTGCAAGGGTTTATAAAACGCCAGCGCGAGCTACACCCTAGGCTTTTGGGCACCAGAAGCGACGATGAGATTCTCCTTGACCTGCATGTGACCAAAAGGGTGGACGACGCAATCGTGCCGACGCTTGCTGCAATTGTCGCGATGGGACGGTTTCCGCAAAAGTTCTTCCCACGTCTCAATGTGACCTTTACGGCGTACCCCGGGACCACAAAAACGCAGCGAGTAAGTGATAACAAGCGTTTTGTGGATTCTCAGACCATTTTGGGTCCGATCCCTTTCATGATTGAGGACGTGCTTGCCGCCGTTGCGAGAAACACCCGAAACGCAGCGGTTATCGAGGGCGCGTTCCGGAAAGATGTGCCCGATTATCCGCCCGTGGCGCTGCGCGAGGCGGTGGCGAACGCGCTCATGCACCGCGACTACTCTTCCGCCGCGCGCGGCTCACAAGTGCAGGTCAACTTGTATATCGACCGCGTCGAGATTCTCAATCCCGGCGGGCTGTACGGCGACGTAACGATCGATTCGCTGGGAGTTTCTGGGGTTTCGTCATCCAGAAACCAGTTCCTTTCAAATATCCTCGAGACCACGCCGTACCCAGACGGTGGCTACGTGGTCGAAAATCGCGGCACTGGTTATCAGGAGATAGGTGAGCAGCTCGAGCGGGCAAACATGTTGCCGCCCGAACCAAAGAACTCGACAGTTTCTTTTTCGTTGACGTTCGATAAGCGAAAGATAATGCGGGCGGAACAGGTGACGTCTGTGGGGCATGTGGACGAGGCAATCTTGGATTACCTGGCAACACATTCTTCGGCCTCGACCAAGGAGCTCACCGACGCTTCGGGTTTGAGCAGGAGCGCCGTTTCCAACCACATAAAAGGCTTGATTGGTGCGGGCAAGATTGAGGCGATGGAGCCTCCGCGCAGCCCGCGACAACGGTATCGACTCGCGAAGTAGGGCTGTCCGTCGCCCATGCTTCGGTCTCCCAACTTCTTTCCAGCTTTCCACGTAACTTACCACTTAAGGTGGAAAGCTGGAAAGTTAAGTGGAAAGTTGGGAAGCAAGTGGAAAGCTGACATGTTAGGTGTGGACTGACGAGGGGTTAATAATTGCACAAACCATACCAGCCAAACAAAAAGATACCAATCTGGTTGGTAAAACACCGTCAATGAGCCGCGAGCCAACTAGCTGCGTAAATAAAACCTAAAGAACTGTTGCAAATGAATGGCAAATACCCAGATGCCGCCGTTGCGATTTTCAATTAACTGTTACGCGGGAACAGCAAAATGCTACTATCTAACAAGCACGTAAGAAAGCAGATTAACGGTTAAGGCTAAGAAGTGGCAGGTATGTCGGAAGCAACTAGGACCCGCACGCATGCGCCCGAGGTTAGGCAGCGCGCCGTCGAGATCCTCCAAGAGGGGGTCGGTCACCGCGCCCTCGCTGCAAAGCTTGGCATTCCCCAGGCCACGGCTCGTCAGTGGGCCCGCGCATATGCCGTGGGCGGTGCCGACGCCGTGCTCAATGCGGGCGCTCGTCATCACACCTATTCGTACGACGTAAAGCTCGCCGTGGTTAAGGACCGTCTGGAAAACGGCCTGACGGTTCGCGAGGCCATGATCAAGCACGGGATTCCCAGCGAGTCTTCGGTTAAGGCCTGGTGCCGCCAGTATCGCGAGAGCGGTGAGTCCGCGCTGGTCGATAAGCCGCGCGGTCGCAAGCCGCGCGTTAAAAAGGCGGAATAGCGAACGGGATGGTGCGCCCACAGGGGCGCATTTTTCTTGCCGCCCCTCTGCTCCAATGCGGACAGACTCCTTGCCCTGTACGCCTAAAACTCCCCAGTTGACCGAAAACCTGCCGCCGCTATTCCTCAATTGAGCTATAACGTTAAACAATTGCAGCGTTTTTGCATGGGGGAGTGATGGTATGACGCTACTGTATTTCCTTACCCTGTTTCCGCTGGTACCGGCGCTGGGCATGCTGTTCGCGCGCGGCGACCGCGCCCGCGATGCGGTGGGGCTCATAGGTTCCGGCATTATTATGGCGGCGACAGTTGTAGTCGCCGTCATGTTTTTTGGCGCGGGTCCGCAGAGCTTTGAGGTTGCCCCCGGCACCTCGCATGTGCTCTCGATCATCAGCTCCGTCATCGATGTAATTCTGTGCGCCGTCATCCTGTACAACGCGTACAAATATAGGAACGCGCTCACCATGGTGCTCGGCATAGTCCAGCTGGTGGGCTCGCTCGCTTTTGCAGCCATGACGCTGCCCGCGGCCGAAGCCGTCACGGCGACGCCGCTCTACCTGGACTACATGAGTGTGATCATGGTCCTCGCCGTCGGTATCGTCGGCAGCCTAATCTGCGTGTATGCCCTGGGCTACATGAAGGACTTCCAGGCCCATGACGAGCACGAGGCCGCGCTGCACGGGCAGACCGCGCCCGATCGTCGCCCGCAGTTCCTGGCGCTTATGTTCCTGTTCCTCTCGGCCATGTTCGTCATCGTGACGAGCGATAACCTTGAGTGGCTGTTTTGCGGCTGGGAAATCACCACCGTGTGCTCGTTCCTTATGATTGGCTACACGCGCACGCCCGAGGCCATCAAGAACGCCTTTACCCAAATCATCCTCAACATGCTGGGCGGCATCGCGTTTTTGGCGGGCCTTATGTTTCTGCACGTTAACGGCATGCCGCTGACCATCTCGGGCATGATCGAGCTTTCCGGCGCCGGCACCGCGCAATCCGCACTGCTGGTGATGCCGGTCGTCCTGCTGTCGCTCGCCGCACTTACCAAGGCCGCGCAGATGCCGTTCCACACCTGGCTGCTCGGCGCCATGGTCGCCCCCACGCCCACGAGCGCCCTGCTGCACTCGTCAACCATGGTCAAAGCCGGCGTGTTCCTGATGGTCAAGCTCAGCCCGCTCTATGCCATCTATCCCGTGACCGGCTTTATGGTCACGAGTGTGGGTGCCATCACGTTTTTGCTCGCTGCCCTCATGGCCATCTCGCAGAGCAACGCCAAACGCGTGCTCGCGTACTCCACCATTTCCAACTTGGGCCTCATTAGTGCCTGCTTGGGTGTCGGCGCGCCCGAGGCCGTATGGGCGGCCATCTTCCTGATCCTGTTCCACACGGTGGCCAAGTCGCTGCTGTTCCTGTGCGTGGGCACGGCCGAGCATCATATCGGCAGCCGCGATATTGAGGACATGGACGGTATGTTCAGCCGCATGCCGCACCTGACGCGCCTGATGATGCTGGGCATCATGGGCATGTTTGTGGCGCCGTTTGGCATGCTCGTGTCCAAGTGGGGCGCCCTGGTGGCGTTCGCGCAGACCGGCAACGTGCTCATGATTATGGTGCTTGCCTTTGGCTCAGCCGCGACGTTCTTCTTCTGGGGCAAGTGGCTTGCCAAGCTTTCGGGCGTCGACCCCACGGCTCAAAACGTTGAGGTCAATGTCCATAAGACCGAATGGATGGCGCTCAACACCATCGCTGCGCTACTGATTCTGTGCTGCGTGGCGTTCCCGCTCATCTCGAGCGGCCTGGTGTCGCCTTACTTGGCCATGGTGTTTGGCCGCGTGCCGTACGTTATCGGCAAGGACGCCATGTATCTGATGGTGGTTATCGTGGCGTTTATCGCCGTGGTGCTGCTGACTTCATTCCGCGTGAGCAACAAGCCGCACGTCAACGTGTACCTTTCGGGTGTGGGAACCGACAAATATCGCCATTTCCGCGGCTCGATGGGACACGAGGTGAAGGCCGAAAAGCGCAATTGGTACTCGGAGGACGCCCTTGGCGAGAAGCGTATCGGCCCCGCGGGTAGCGTCGTGTGCTGCAGCATTATCTTGTTTGCGCTGCTGTGCTGCGCATGGATTGGGCCCGAGAGGCTTGCCATGAGCGCGCCCTCGGTGCTGCGCGGCAAGTATTTCGAAGGTTCGGGTGTCGTGGGCATATTTATTGGTACCGTGGTGTTTGCCCTGCTGGCGCCTTTGGTTGGTGGCCTGATCGACGGCGTTGACCGCAAGCTTTCGGCCCGTATGCAGGGCCGCGTGGGCCCGCGCCTGCTCCAGCCTTTCTACGACGTTGCCAAGCTGCTGCGCAAAGCCCCTGCCAGCGTAAACACCATGGATGATACCTACATGGCGTGCGCGCTCATCTTCACCGTCGTGGGCGGCGGCATCTTTGTGTCGGGCTCCAACACGCTGCTGTGCGCCTTTATGGTGACGCTCGCCGCGATCTTTGTGGTATTGGCGTCCGCCTCGACGCAAAGCCCGTTTGCCCAGGTTGGCGCCGATCGCGAGCTGCTGCAGGTCATGAGTTACGAGCCCGCCGTTCTGCTGATGAGTGTGGGCCTGTACCTTGCCACCGACAGCTTCGATTCCATCGCCGTGACGGGGCAGTCGGCCCCCATCATCGTGTACAGCGCGCCCATTTTCCTCGCGCTGCTCGCGGTGCTCACCATCAAGCTGCGCAAGTCGCCGTTCGATCTTTCGTACTCGCATCACGCGCATCAGGAGATTGTCCAGGGTGTCGCCACCGAGATGAGCGGCGGCACGCTGGCCAAGATGACCCTTATGCACTGGTGCGAGACCGTGCTGTTTTTGATGTGGGTGGGCATGTTCTTTGTCTGGGACAATCCCGTGAGCTGGGTTGTAGCCCTGGTCGTGATGGCCGCGACGTATTTTGTCGAGGTCCTGATCGACAACACCTTCGCACGCAGCACCTGGCGCAGCTGCTTTAGGCTCGGATGGGGCGTGGCGCTGGTGTTTGGCCTGCTCAACCTCATGCCCATCCTCGTCGACGTGTTTATTTAGGAGGCGGCATCCATGGATCATAAAATGTCGCGCTCGCCGTGGGTTATTCATTATGACGGCTCGAGCTGCAACGGATGCGATATCGAGGTGCTGGCCTCGCTTACCCCACTGTTTGATGCGGAGCGCTTTGGCGTGGTCAACACCGGCAACCCCAAGCATGCGGATATCTTTTTGGTGACAGGCTCGGTCAATGCCCAGAACCTGCCCGTCGTGCGCCAGATCTACAACCAGATGCTCGAGCCCAAGTGCGTGGTGGCCTGCGGTATCTGCGCGTGTTCGGGCGGCGTATTCCGCGATGCCTATAACGTGATCGGCGGCGTGGACCGCGCGATTCCCGTGGACGTGTACGCGCCCGGATGCGCCATTCGCCCCGAGACCGTGATCGATGCCATCGTGGAGGCGTGCGGCATCCTGGACCAGAAGGAGGCCGTGATGCGCGCTGGTGGTGACCCGCTTACCGTGGGCGGCGCCGCAACCTGGGACGGTGGCGTTGAGCTGGGCGAGGACGGGTTTGTGGCTGCTGCGGAGGCCGGCGACACGACCGCCGCTGCAAAGGAGGCCGAGTAATGCAAAAGGCTATTTATACCACCGTCGGGATCGAAGGGCTCCTGTCGCATGTCCAGGCGCTTAAGGGCGTCGGCGCGCGCTTTGTGCAAATGCACGCTGAACGCAACGTCGACGACGGCTCGTATCGCTTGGTCTATACGTTTATCAACGTTCGTGCTGCTCAGGAGCATATTGCGCAGGACGGCAGCTATGCGATTGAGAACCTGGTGGTTGAGGGCATCGACCAGTACCAGGAGGTTCCGTCCATCAGCTCGTATTACCCCGCGGTGTTCCCGTTTGAAAATGAGGACCACGACCTGTTTGGCCTTGCCATCACCGACATGCAGGTCGACTTTAAGGGCTTTTTCTACCAGGTTTCGACT